>JBHIBR010000170.1:0-4866 GCA_046759145.1 Nitrospinota bacterium
ACCGAACGGCGAGGCTCGGCCTCTCCCTCCTTCGGTGGACCGACGCCCCGCACCCCAAGCCAGATGAACCGGTGGATGGGACGGCTCTCCCAAGCGAGCGCCGCCTCACGCTCGCCCACCCGCAGGAGGTAGGGGGCGCGGAGGAGAACCTCGTGAGGGTAGAGCTTGGGCCCGAGCTCCTCGGGGGACGTCCTGCGCCCGCCCCCGCATCCGGCCAGCAAGATCAAGAGAAGAAAACAAATGGTCGTCGGACGCCTCACAAGCCCACCTCGCGCGGAAGCCCTAAAGCATGTTAGAAGAGGGGCCGGGGCGGGTCAAACTGCCATTCGGATACGGAGCGTCCTCGCTTGACACACGTCTCGCGCTAGACGTATATAGAAAAGGGAAGAGGTGTGACCGATCACCATCCATTGAAGTATGCGGCGGCCATCTCCGCCTGAGGAGAGCGACCCATGGCGTCTGAGCTGTCGCCGGCAGAGCGGCTGATCGTGGCGCTCGATGTTCCAACTCACGAGGAGGCTCAGCAGCTCGTAAGTGAGCTCGATGACCTGGTCTCGTTCTTCAAGGTGGGCCTGGAGCTTTTCACTGCGACCGGTCTGGACGTTGTGAGGCGGCTCATCGAGGAGCACCAGAAGAAAGTCCTCTTAGACATAAAGTGGCTCGACATTCCTGAGACAGTGGCGGCAGTGGTCCGCGTTGCCTCATGGTTGAGGGTGAGCTTCGCGACCATTGACGGCAACGGAAACGCGGAAATGATGATGAAGGCGGCAGTCGCTGCCAGGGAAGGCGGGGTGCGCCTTCTGTGCGTGACGGCGTTGACCAGCTGGGACGACGAAGTTCTACGAGAAATGGGCTGGCAAACTACCGTCGAGGATTTGGTTGAAGCGCGAGTTAGAAGGGCTATGGATGCCGGCTTGGGCGGGGTGGTTTCGTCGGGCCGTGAAGTGGCAATGATTCGGCGCCTGGCCGAAGATGCCCAGAAAGAGCTGCTGATTGTGACGCCCGGGATGCGGTTGCCCGGATCTGATCCCCACGACCACAAGCGTCCGTATGATCCCGAGTCTGCCATAAAGGATGGGGCGGACTACATCGTTGTTGGGCGGCCAATCCGGGACGCTAGAGACCGCAAGGGGCAAGCCCGGCGGTTCATTGATGCTATAGCTAAGGGGGATGCCCAACGGCAGGTTGCTGCTAATAGATAGCGGTCTTCCTGCCAGACAACAAGACTAGCCTATTATCTTTGTCGCGGGTTAGACCGGCTGGCCCATCCGGGTTTCGGATGGGTTTTTTCTCGGTTCCGGTGGAGTAGTGCATGCAACCGACACAATCGCTGAGAGCTGAACGCGCCGGACCTCACGCCCCGCCTGAGTTGGCCCCACCCCGGGGCGGCCTTTCAGGCGGCCGGCTCGGCGCCCTGGTGGGCCTGGGCCACGGGGTGAACGACTCCTACCTCGGACTCCTGGCGCCCCTGCTGCCGGCCATCATCGCTGAATTCGGGCTCTCCATCACCCTCGCCAGCGCGCTCGCCGCCGTGCTGGGCGTCACCTCCTCCCTCATCCAACCCCTTTTCGGCCCGCTGGCAGACCGCTTCGAGCGGAGGAAGCTGGCCGGAGGGGCGGTGTGCGTCACCGCCCTCGGCCTCGGCAGCATGGGCCTCGCGCCCAGCTACGGGGCGCTCCTCATCCTCCTCATCATCGGGAGCATAGGTGTGGCCGCCTTCCACCCCGCCGGGGCGGCCGTAGCGAGCCTCGCCACCCAGGGCCCGCGGCGCGCGGTGGTGCTCTCGCTGTTCAACGCGGGCGGCACCTTCGGCTACACGGCGGGACCCCTCGCCGTGGCGTTCCTGGTCTCCCGCCACGGCCTCGGGATCACCTGGGTGAGCATCCTGCCGGGCCTCCTCATGGGCTACCTTCTGTGGCGACTGATCCCGCCCTCAGGCGCAGAAGCGAAGCAGCGCAGGGGCGGCTGGCGGGAGATCCCCTGGCGGCGGTTCCCCCCCATCATCGTGGCAGCCACGCTTCGCTCCCTCGCCTACAGGAGCTTCACCTACCTCATCCCCCTCGTCCTTGTGCTGCGGGGGGAGCGCCTCGAGGTGGGGGCGCTGGCGGTGGCCGCCTTCGGCGTGGGAGCGGCGCTGGGCGGGATCCTGGGCAGCGAGCTGAGCGTGCGCTGGGGGAAGATGGCCATCATCTACGGGGCGCTCGCCCTGAGCCCCCTTCCCCTCGCGGGGGTGCTGTTGGCCTCGGCGACGTGGGCGGTGGTCCTCCTCATGGCCCTCTCGGGCCTGGCCGTGGGCTCCTGCTGGCCCGTGATGATGCTCGCCGCCCAGGAGGCCGCGCCGGCGCAGATCGGCACCGCCAGCAGCCTCACCATCGGCCTGAGCTGGGGCTCGGCGGGCCTGCTGTTCGTGGCGGTGGGTTGGCTGGCGGACCTGGTGGGGCCGGCGCGCGCGCTGTGGGTCGCGGTCGCCGCACCCTGGCTCGCGTTGGCGGTGGCGGCGCGCATCCCCCCCGCCCTGGCGCGCTGAGGGGGAGGGGAAAGGGGTGCGCCGCAGCGCCTTATGGCTCCTCGGGGCGCTGGGCCTCGGGGTGGCCCTGGTGCTCTGGCTGAACATGGTATGCGCCCGCCGGCAGATCTTCGGCACCGTGAGCCACTTCTTCTGCGGGAAACCCCGGCCACCGGGCCGGAGCGAAAGAGCCCGCTCTTCGGGGCGCCCCGCGCCCAGGGGGGGCTCAGAGGAACGCGCAGTCCGCCCGGGGCCGCCTGGTCCCCGGCCACCGACCCGCACTCCCTCCCCTCCCTTATCCTCCCCCCGCCCGGGCCCGCCATGAGAGGCGCCCTCCGCGTCGGGGAGGAGGGCGGGGCGATTTTGCCCCCATGGGAGAGGGGCTTTTGGGTTAGAGTAATGTTTGAAACACCACGGGGCTCGCCACCGCGAGGTCCCGCCGGGGGGAGGGGGGAATGATCGGCGAGAAGTCGCTGACGAGCGAGGTGGTGGGGTTCACCCTGAAGACCGGCTACGAGGCCATCCCCGAGCAGGCGCTGGGGATCGCCAGGCGCTGCATCGTGGACGGCACCGGCCTCATGGTGGCAGGCTCGACCGAAGAGAGCGGGAAGATCATCCACGCGTATCTCCGCGAGCTCGGTGGCGCCCCCGAGGCCACCGTCCTGGGGGCGGGCCTCTCCGCGCCGGCCCACCTGGCGGCCCTCGCCAACGGGGTCGCGGGCCACGCCATGGACTACGACGACACGCAGCTCTCCTCCTACCCCGACCGCGTGTACGGCCTCCTCACCCACCCCACCGTCCCCGTCCTCGCCGCAGCCCTGGCGGTGGGGGAGGACCTGGGTGCCTCAGGGCGGGAGCTGCTGGCCGCCTTCTGCGTGGGCTTCGAGGTCGAGTGCAAGGTGGCCGAGACCATCAGGCCCGAGCACTACACCCGGGGGTTCCACTCCACGGGGACGCTGGGCGTGTTCGGCGCCGTGACGGCGGCGGCGAAACTCATGGAGCTCGACGAGGCTCACCTGCGGGCGGCACTCGGGATCGCGGCCAGCGAGAGCGCCGGGGTGCGGGCCAACTTCGGCACCATGACCAAGCCCTACCACTGCGGCCGGGCGGCCGAGAACGGGGTGGTGGCGGCGAGGCTCGCGGCCAAAGGCTTCACCGCCGACCCCGACATCCTGGACGGGCCCTGGGGCTTCTTCCAGGTGGCGGGCGGAGGGTGCGACCCCGACCACCTGCGGGGCAAACTGGGGGAGCCCTGGAGCATCGTGACGCCCGGCGTCTCCATCAAACCCCATCCCTGCGGCTCCTGCGCCCATCCCGCCATGGACGCCCTCCGGGAGCTCATCATCGAGAACGACCTAAAGGTGGAGGACGTGGAGAGGGTGCGCCTGGGGACCAACCGCAGGGTGCTCGAGGCGTTCCGCTACCCGGAGCCCAAGACCGAGCTGGAGGCGAAATTCAGCATCCCCTTCTGCCTGGGCATCCTGCTGCTCGAGCGCAGGGCGGGCATCGCCCAGTTCAAGGACGAGGTGGTGCTGAGCGCCCCGGTGCGGGAGGTGATGAAGAAGGTGGAGGGTTACCTCGACCCCGAGATCGACGCCCGCGGCTACGAGCTCATCCGGGGTCGGCTGGAGGTGCGGCTCCGCGACGGCCGCATCCTCTACCGGGAGGCGGAGCTCTCGCGGGGCACACCCCAGCGGCCCATGAGCCGCGAGGAGCTTTTCGAGAAGTTCGCCGAGTGCGCCGGCCTCGTGCTCGACCCCGGTCGGGTGAAGGCGGTCGAGGAGGCTATCTACGCCCTCGACGAGATGGAGAACGTCAACGCCCTCATCGAGATGCTGGCGGGCGTGAAAGCGAGGTAGGGCTGCGCCAAGTGGAGGGCCCTGGCCCGAACCCCGCCGCCGGCGACCCCTCCGTCCGGCTCTACCTCCTCATGCCTCCCGAGGAGGTCGTCTTCTTCCAGAGCGTCCTCGAGGGGATGGACAACGTCGCCTACATGCAGAGCGCCAAGGCGCCCTATCCCTACCAGGGAAGGTCCTGGGCTCTGGTGCGCCTCACGACAACCCTCGATTTCGAACAGGAGGTCCGGGAGCTGGTCCGGGGGCTCGCGAAGGAGGTCGAGCTCCTCTGGGCTCCTCCCGAGGCGGAGAAGCTCGCGGCACACCTGGCGTGAGATGCGAGGGCGGCCCCTTCGGCGCCCGCGATGCCAGCCGGCGTCAGTGTGCGCAGCGCAGCTCCCAAAGAGGGCGGTTTAGGCTTTCCGCGGCGGAATCCCCGCCTGTGCGAAGGCCATCTTACGGCTCTCGTACTCATTGATATGGCTAAATCTTTAGTGGCTGTTTCTTGCCCCCAACTCGCTTCTT
>JBHIBR010000171.1:0-4854 GCA_046759145.1 Nitrospinota bacterium
AGGGATTGGACCGCAAGCTCTCCCCACGGGAACTCGCCGACCTCGCCAAGTCGCGCGCCGTCGCCCGCGCCCTCAGGCTCGGTTGGCCGCCCGAGCCCGTAACGCAAAGAGAGGGGAGGGCAGGATGAGTGCGGAAAGGACAGGGTAGGGGCCCTTTTTTCGACCTTTCCAGACCTCCGGGAGAGGCCGCCCATGAATGTCGGCACCTCCGCCCCTCCCGGCCGTCTGCGCTCCCTGCGGGGGAGAAAGAAGACAAGACAGGACCTCCTCATCCTCCGGGTGGACGCGGTCCTGCGCCGCTACTGGCGCCTTCGGGCCAAGCGAAGCTCCCCCCCCACCATCTCTCCCGGCCGGGAGAAGGTGGAAGGCGGGCTAGAGGAGTCGCCCGCCGAGCGGGACCTGGCCTTCCTCGCCGAGGTCGTCCGCTCCCTCGCCGTCCTGAGCCCGACCGAACGCCAGGCCGCCCTCCTGCGCCACCCCCCGGAGGGAGAGGAGCCCAGGAGCCTCCGCGCCATCGCCGCCGCCCTGGGCCTCTCCTTCCGGGGGGCGAGGGCCGCCGTCGAGCGGGCCCAGGAACGACTCGCATCCGAGTTCAGAAAAAGGGGGCTGCGGGGGGACGGATTGCAGAGGAGCCAGCGGTCGCTGGGCTGAGCGCTAGCGATCGGAGGAACCTGGAGAAAGTGTGTTGTCCTGGGGGAACGGGAGTGCTATCCTCCGGGCATTTGAAGGGCCGCGATGGTTCCGCCCGAGGGATGAGGCGACGAGATGGATTTGCGGGGGAGCGTTAAGTGGCTTTGCCTGTGCGCAGCCCTGGGGCTCGCCCTGCCGGGCTGCACCGCCCTGCTTGTCGGGGGCGCGGTGGCGGGAACGGCGGCTGGCGTGCACTATACCATCACCAACGTCGCCTACAAGGTGTTCGCTCACCCCTTGCCTCGGGTGGAAAGGGCGGCCCGGGCCGCGCTGCGCCACATGAAGATCGAGCACGCCTCGCCCCTCCGCACGGGGAAAGAATCGGAGATTCAGGCCCGCACGGCTGGGCACGACATCTCCATCACCTTGGAGCAGGTGACCCCCACGACCACCAAGATGAGCGTGGACGCGGTCAAGCGCCAGCGCATAAAGTTCTTCAAGGATAAGGCCCTCGCCACCGAGATCATCATCCAGACCGGCAAAAGGCTGGGCCGTCCCGGGAGAAAGGAAAAAGGGAAAGGCCCTCGAGCCGGAGGGCCCTCCCCACTGGGCGCGCTCGCCCGCGCCCGCCCCCCCGCCACGGGCATGAGGGGAGGGCAGCCGGGTGGGTCAGTTCCTGTTTCGACTCCTCCCGCCCTCTTTGCCTTCATCACCTTAGAGAAATCCGCCTGAGGTCCCTCGAGTGGGGAGGAAGGGGCATGAAAGTTTTGCGCGGTTGGATTAGGCCCACGTCCGTTCTATTGGTGTTCGTCACAGTGGGTTTCCACTTCCCGATGGGAGTTGCGAAGGCGGAAATGATAGGCACACGACGTGCTTTGAATCCAGGCGAAAGCCAGAGTGCCCGGGATCGAGTTCGCATGGTTCTTGACCGCGAAGACGTTCGCGCACAGATGGAGTCCCTTGGGGTCAGCCCTGAGGAGACGAAGGCTCGTATAGAGAGTCTTTCTGACCAAGAAGTCGCTCAGATCGCGGGCCGCCTGGATGAACTCCCCGCTGGGGGCCAGGTTGGCGCGATTGTCGCAGCTATAGTGATTATATTCTTGGTTTTGCTCGTGACGGACATAATGGGTTGGACTGACGTTTTTCCCTTCGTCAAGAAGCACAAGAGCAGCTAGGCAATGGGCTTCGACCTTCGCAGCCGGCTCAGGGGAACGGCTGTTCCTCTTTTGATGGCGGGCTTCGTCGCCGGTTGCGCCACGCTACAGACAGGTCGGTTGACGAGGGAGAGGTTCAGGGCTCTTCCCTCCAAGGCTGTGTTGCTCCAAGTGCCTTTCCACCCCCAAGAGGCGTATTTCTGCGGACCGGCCGCGCTGGCCATGGCCCTGAACTGGAGCGGGGACCCGGTCAACCCCAGCGATCTAATCCCTCAGGTATTCACTCCCGGCCGAAAGGGCACTCTGCAGTCGGAAATCATCAACGCTGGCCGTCGTCACGGACGGCTCGTCTATCCTGTATCGGGTTTTGAAAACCTTCTGAAGGAAGTTGCGGCAGGACACCCGGTAATTGTGCTGCAAAACCTAGGTCTAAGCTGGTACCCGCAATGGCACTATGCAGTTGTTGTCGGATATGACCTAACTGGTCATCAGATTGTTTTGCACTCTGGCCTTGAAGCCAGAAAGGTCATTCCGCTGCGGCTTTTCGAGCGAACATGGGCGCGGAGCAATTATTGGAGCGTAGCAGTTCTGCCCCCCCATGAGCTGCCCGCGTCGGCTCTGGAAAAGCCGTTTCTGGAAGCTGCGGCCGGACTGGAGCGAGCGCGCCAGTGGGAGGCGGCAGCACGGGCATACGAAGCCGCCCTCCAGCGTTGGCCCAAAAGCTATGGCGCCCTCATGGGACTAGGAAATAGCCGGTATGCATTGGGCGACCTGTCGGGCGCTGAGAGGGCTTTTCGGGCTGCTACAAAGGCGCATCCTACGGCTGCTGCCGCTTTCAATAATCTGGCACATGTTCTAGCGGAAAGAGGACATCGCAGGGAGGCTCTCAAGCTTGCCCGACAAGCGGTTGCGTTGGGTGGGCCACTGAAGCGGATGTTCTTGAAAACGCTGAAGCAGATTCAAGAAAAGGGGGATAAAGCTCAATAAAACCTCATCTGGCAGAGGAACCCAGCGGGTGGAAAGAGAAGAAGGGATCTTCAGGCCTTCGCCGCCCGCTTGCCGCTCTGCCCGCTATTCTCCCTTATCTTTATCCCCGCTCCTGCCGATAATCAAATCGAGAGTGGCCCTCCTGCTCAAGGGGCGGGGCGGCGCCATCCAGTTGTCCCGCCGGAGAAGCCCGCGGGGGCTCCCCGGGCGGCTCAGCGGGCGGGGTTGCGGGGGGCTCCTCGTCGGGTTTTTTGAATCAGAGTGGATGCGAAGGATGTGAGGGTTTTGCGGGAACCCTCGAGCCCTCGGGCGATGGTTCCCCTTTCCCGCATGCTCTCCGTTGACAGCGCGACCCTTTCCCCATATTTTCTGGTCTGTCCCTCTTGGGGAAGAAGGCGCGGCGTCCGGGTGGCCCAGGGTCTCGCCCAGTCCCTCACCCAGATGGAGCGGGCCGAGGCGTTCGTCGAGGCGGGTCTTCGCCACAGCAAGACCCGGAAATTCCACGCTCCCCCCCAGCCGCTGGAGGCATACGAATAAGGGGACCCAAGGGAGCGGCTCATCATCCCGCCCCCTCTATTCTCTCCCCTTCCCTCAGAACATGACCTCCCCCCCGTTGGGCCCCAGGGTCTGGCCCATGTAAAAAGACGAATCGTCGCTCGCCAGGAAGACCGCCGTGGCGGCCACGTCCTCGGGCTGGCCCAGGCGGCGGGCGGGAAGCTCGGCGGCGAAGGCGCGCTTGGCGCGCGGGGACATGGGGTCGAAGCCCGTGTCGATGAGGCCCGGGGCGATGGCATTTACGAACACCCCCCGGGGGCCCACCTCTTTGGCGAGGGCGCGCGTGAAGGCGAGGATGGCCCCCTTGACCGCCGAGTAGTGGACGAAATCCTCCCGGCCCACCTGGCCGAGCTGGGAGGCCACGTTGATGATCTTCCCGGAGCGCCGGCGGAGCATCCGGGGGAGGACGGCCTGGCAGCAGAGGAAGGTGCCCGTGAGGTGGGTGGCGATGTGGTCCTCCCAGACGGCGCGGGTGATCCTCAGGAAGGGCAGCACGCGCAAGATGCCGGCGTTGTTCATCAGGATCTCGACCCGGCCGAAGCGGCGCTCGGCCGCGGCCACAAGGCGGCGGACCTGGGCGGCTTCGCGCACATCGCAGCGCACGGCCAGGGCCGCCCCTCCCTCCCTCTCGATGGTGCGGACGAGGCCGTCGGCCTGGGCCTTCTTGGCGAGGTAGCCCACGACCACCCTCGCCCCCTCGCGGTGGAAGGCGAGCGCCGTCGCCCGCCCGATCCCAGTGTTTCCCCCCGTGATGAGGGCGACCCTGTTGTCTAGCTTGCCCATGGTCCCTCCTTTCGAGTTCGCCGCAATCGCGACCTATGCGTAGCGCTCCACGAAGGCCTCGAGGGCCCGCTCGAAACAGGCCATGGGGGCGCGCACCACCCCCGCCCCCACCTGCCCCACACCGGCGCGCCGGTGGGCGATGCCCGTGTTGATGACGGGGGCGATGCCCGTCTCCACCACCTTGCGAAGGTCGATCCCCGTCGGGACGCCCTGGAAATCGAGGGCGGGGACCCGGAAGGTCGGGTGGCGCCCGTGGGTGATCTCCCCCATGGCGCGGGTGGTCCTGAGCGCGTCCGCGAAGCCGCCCGCGCCCACGAAGCCCACCACCGCCGGGGCGGCCGCCATGGCGGAAGCGCCGAGGCCGAGGGTCTCGAGGATGGCCGAATCCCCCATGTCGAGGCTTGCGTCCTCTTCCCCGAACCCCGGGAAGTAGAGGCCCTTGGGCGCGGGGGCAGGGGCGCAGAACCAGCGCTCGCCCAGGCCGCTCACCCGGATGGCGAACTCGGTTCCGTTGCGGCTCATGGCGGTCACGAGGGTGGAGCCCTCGACGCCCAGCGCGGGGTCGAGGGCGGCCTTGCTCAGGGCCATGGCGAGGTTCAGGGAGAACTGTTCGTTTCCCGCAATGAACCGCAACGCCTCTGCCCCTCTGTCCATCGCGGCGAGCGCGGGCGCCACCGCGCGCAGGAAGAGGGAGGTGGCCGCCACGTTGCGCTGGTGGAGCTCATCCCCCATGGCGAGGGCCTGG
>JBHIBR010000172.1:0-4836 GCA_046759145.1 Nitrospinota bacterium
ACTTTCGCCACAGGTTCACTCCGCTCGAAGCGCTCGGACCTGCCGCGCCCGGCGCGCAAGATTAAATCTTAATCCAGCTCGCGCCGCCCCAGCCAGCCTTTCAGAAGACCTTCGAGCCGTTCGGGACCGGCCGGTCCGGCCCGAGGAGGATCACCTCCCCCTGGTGGCTCAGCGCCCCCAGCACCAGACACTCCGAGACGAAGCCCACGATCCGGCGCGGAGGGAGGTTCACCACAGCCACCACCTGGCGCCCCAGGAGGTCCTCCTCCCGGTAGGCCCCCGTCACCCCCGCTCCGCTCCTCTTCCTCCCGAGCTCCGGCCCGAGGTCGATGGTGAGCTTGAACAGCGGCTTGCGGGCTTCGGGAAAGTCCTCCACCTCAACCACCTCTCCCACGCGGATGTCGAGGTCTTCGAAGCTCTCCTGCTCCACCATGGGCGCCTCTCCCCGGCGTCTTTCCCCTCAGGCCCCGCCCCGCATCCGCCCGCCGCGAGGAAGACCACCCTCTCGCCCCTCTCCTCCGCCTCAGACGCCCGCCGGGTGAGGGCGAACAGGACGAAGCTCAAGGTCGCGCCTCCTTGCTGGGCGACTGGCCTCGCTCGCAGGGGTAAGGCTATTAAAAACCAACATTAGAACAACCGGGCAGCGCGGGCAAGGGGGGCGGCGAGGGTCGGGCCGGCTGGGCTCCTTTTTTATGGTTGACGGAGGGGCCTAGAGGGGCCAATAATTGCCAAAAGGCTCCACAAAGATCGGTGCAGGGAGTGCTGTTCTTCGCCGCCCGCTGCCGAAGGGACGGGGAGTTTGGGTTCCCGGGAACGCAGGGGTGAGCATGAAAACCGGGCCAGCGGGGCGCCCAGCGGCCCCGCGAGGGGAGGATCTGCCATGATGAAAGAGGGTAGGCTCACGACCACCGGGGTGATGTTCGTCATCTTCCTCGCTCTCGCCCTCACCACCTCAATCAACCCCCTCATCAACCACCGTTACTTCAATCTCTGGTGGTACTTCCTCGTGGCCCTCTACGGGCTCTGGGTGCTGATCCGTGTGGTGTACGCGAAGGAGGACGCGCGATGATCTGGTCCTCGCCGTACTTCATCTTCGGGTCGCTGGTCGTCTACCTGGCCATCACCATCTGGATCGTCTATGTGTGGCGCTCCCGAGTGGCGACCGAGGAAGACTTCTACGTGGCGGGCCGAACCGTCGGCTACATCCCCAACTCGTTCAGCATCGTCGCCACCGTCATGTCGGGCGGGATCTACCTGGGCACCGTGGGCTGGTTCTACCTCAAGGGGATCGGCTTTCTGGGCTACGGCTTCGCCTATGCGTTCATGGTGTTCCCCCTCTGGTACATCGGAAGGCGCCTCTGGCCGGTGGGCAAGGCGTTCAACTACAGCACCGCCCAGGACTTCTACGGGGACTTCTATCAGAGCGACATCCTCCGCCTGCTGGGCGCCATCGGAAGCATCATCTTCCTGGTGCCCTATTTCGCCTCCAATGCCGTCGCCATGGGCACCATCCTCGAGCGATTCGCCAGCATCCCCTACGTCTGGGGGGTCATCATCCTGCTCGTCATCGGCGTCGGCTACACCCTCTGGGGGGGGATGCGCGGGGTCATTTACACCGACGTCTTCCAGGGCGCGCTCTCCCTGGGCTTCGGGGTGGTGGCGGTGATCACCCTCCTGTACCTCGCGGGCGGCTTCACGAAGATGATGGACACGCTGCCGGCGGAGATGACCCACTTCTCACCCGACGCCGTCTCCTGCGGGCTGTTCTTCGGATGGTTCATCTTCATGGCCTCCCATCCCCTCACCATGTCGGACCGCATGACCCGCATGTACACCATCCGGAGCCTGGACGATTTCCGCCGAAACGTCGTGCTCACGGGGGCCATGCTGCTCCTGATGGTCATGATCTTCGCCTTTCTGGGGCTCAGCAGCCACATCTTTGCGGGCCCCGGTCAGAGGATGGACCAGGCCATCCTCATCACGATCCAGCAGCAGGCGCCCTGGCTCATGGTCTGGCTGGTGGTCGTCGTTTGGGCGTGTGGCATGTCCACCCTCGACTCCGGACTCGTCGGTGCGAACGCGATGCTCTCCAAGGACATCATCCGGGGCTACATCAAGAAGGACATCACGCAGGAGCGATCGGTCCTGGTCGGGAAGTGGGCCATGCTGGTGTTTGGCGTCCTGGCGTTCTGGATTGCGCTCGCCCGGCCGCCCTATGTATGGGCCCTGATCAAACTGGTGGTCATGTTCCACATGCAGTTCCTGCCCCTCCTGATCGGGGCCCTCTACTGGAAGCGGGCCTCCAAGCTCGGGGCCGAGATCGGCTGGATCGCAGGTGTGGTGCTGGGCGTCTACTACACCTTCATCTCGGCGGCTCCGCCGCCCATCAACGTCGGCGGCGCGCCGGCGCCTGGGGTCTTCGGGCTGATCGTCAACACGGTTCTCTTCGTGGTCATCTCCCTTGCCGTCTCGCCGGTGCCCGCCGAGCACCGGGCCCGGTTTGAGGAAGCCTGGAGCAGGGAGTAGGCCACTCATAGGAATCGAAGAAGAACGAAATACAGACACGCCCGCTCAATGGGATGAACTCCCACGTGAGAGGGCGCGCTCGCGCGTATACTATACGCGTCTCCCACTAAAGGATGTCTGCGCCCAGCGGGCGGGGAGGCTTTTCGCCCGGGCGCCACGGGAGCGTCCTTCGCGCCCCCGAAGGATCTCTCTGGGCCCGCTAGCCATCAGGGAGGAGAGAGCATGGTGAAGCCACCCCCCTATCCCGGGCGCCGCGAGCGCGGCCGCGAGGCGACGCTCAAGGTCGCCGCCATCCAGACCGAACCCCACGTCGGCGATAAGGAGTACAACAACCGCCGCGCCCTCGAGCTCATCCACAAGGCCGCCGACGACGGCGTCCAACTCCTGGTGCTGCCCGAGCTGGGCAACTCGGGCTACATCTTCAACTCGCGGGCCGAGGTGGCCGAGCTGGGAGAGCCCGTCCCCGAGGGGCCCACGGTCCAGATGTGGATGCGTGCGGCGCGCGAGCGAGGCGTCTACATCGTGGGGGGCGTCTGCGAGCGCGACGGGGAGAAGTTCTACAACGCGGCCGCCTTCGTCGGCCCGGAGGGCTTCATCGGGCGCTACCGCAAGATCCACCTCTGGGACGAGGAGAAGCTCTTCTTCGAGCCGGGCGACCTCGGACTCAACGTCTACCACATGCCCTTCGGCCGCCTGGGCATCCTGATCTGCTACGACGGCTGGCACCCCGAGGTGGCCCGCATCCTCAAGCTCAAGGGCGCCGACCTCCTGTGCGACCCCACCTGCTGGGTGCTCGTGCCGGACGTGGTCACGCCCGAGAACCCGGTCTCGGCCTACGTCCACATGGCGAGCGCGCACGTCAATAGCCTCTTCATGATCTGCGCCGACCGCTGCGGCACCGAGCGCGAGTGCGTCTTCCTGGGCCGCAGCTGCATCGCTGGGCCGGCGGGATTCGTGGCCCCGCCGGCGGGTTTCGACCGGGAGGAGATTGTGGCGGCCGAGATCAACCTCGCCCAGGCCCGCTATCACCACTGGACGGCCCTCGCGAATCCACTCGCCGACCGCAGGACCGACCTCTTCGAGCCTATGCTCGGCTACCGCCACCCGGACGGTGCCGAGAAGGCCTACGGGCCGGCCTACGGCAAATGGTGAGGGCGCGGCGGGGGCCGGGGGGAGGGTTCTAGACCTGCCGAAAAGGAGGGAGCCCGATGGCCGGGGAGTTCTCCACGATCCTCGTGACGACGGTGGACATCGACCCCGCCGCGGAGGAGCGCTTCAACCGGTGGTACAACGAGAAGCACCTGCCTGAGGTGATGGGCTGCCCGGGCTTCAAGAGCGCCCGCCGCTTCCGAGCCGCCTACGGGGAGCCGAAGTATATCGCCATCTACGAGCTCGATAGCGAGGAGGCCCTGCGCACCCCCGAGATGCAGGCCGTGCGGGGCTGGGGCGAGATGTTCCCCTTCGTGCGGAACTTCCACGAGCGCATCTATCACAAGTTCCACGAGATCCTGAAGGGGTAAGACCCCGGCTCGAAGGGAGGGGGCTGGATTGGCGCGCGATCTTCTGAGAGGCAAGGCGGCCCTGGTGACCGGCGCAAGCTCGGGCATCGGGAGGGGGATCGCCGAGGCGCTCGCCGAGGCGGGCGCGGACGTGGCCGTGGCCGGTCGGGACGCGGTCCGCTGCCGCGAGGCGGCCGCCGCCGTCGAAGCGAAAGGGCGGCGCGGCGTCGCCGTGACGGGCGACCTCAGGAGCGTGGCCGAGACACGGGCGCTCGTGGACCGGGCGGCCGGGCTCCTGGGCCGACTCGACATCTTGGTGAACTGCGCCGGCGTCTTCGAGACGCGCCCCATCGAGGAGGCGGACGAGGCCTTCTGGGACCGCGTCCTGGAGACGAACCTCAAGGGGGCCTACTTCGCCGTCCAGGCGGCGCTCCCCCACTTCCGAAGGGCGGGCGGCGGGAAGGTGATCAACGTGGGCTCCGTCGCCGGCGAGGTGGGCTTTCCGGGGGCCACCATCTATTGCGCGAGCAAGGCGGGTGTGATGGGCCTCACGCGGGCGCTGGCGCTCGAGCTCGCTCGGGAGCGCGTCAACGTCAACTGCGTGAGCCCGCACAACATCGTCACCCCCATGAACCAGCATTTCTTTGAGCGGAACCCCGGACACCGCGAGGCACAACTGCGCGACTCGCCCGCAGGCCGCCTGGGGCGGGTCTCCGACGTCACCCCCGCCGTCGTCTACCTCGCCTCCGACCAGGCCGACTACGTGCACGGCCAGACACTTTTCCTCGACGGGGGCTGGCTCACGAAGTAG
>JBHIBR010000173.1:0-4824 GCA_046759145.1 Nitrospinota bacterium
GGTGGGGGAGCTGGAGACGGGCCTTGTGCGGGAGTTCTTCTGGGCCCTCACGAGCCAGGCGGGGGCGGACCTCCACATCCAGGTCCCCTACGGGGAGGACGCCCACCACATGGTGGAGGCCATCTTCAAGGGGTTCGCCCGGGCCCTTCGGGCGGCCTGCGCCCCCGAGGCGGGCCGGCGGGGCGTGCCCTCCACCAAGGGGGTGCTCTGAAGTGGTCGGTCGCCCGCCCATCGCCGTCGTGGACTACGGGATGGGGAACCTGAAGAGCGTGAAGAATGGGTTTGCCCGCGTGGGGGCGCAAGCTGGGCTCACCTCGGACCCCGAGGCGCTCCTTCGCGCCCCCGCCATCGTGCTCCCCGGCGTGGGGGCATTTGGCGACTGCATGCGGAACCTGCGGCAGAGGGGCCTCGTGGAGCCCCTCTTGGAGGCCATCCGGAGCGGGAAGCCCTACCTGGGCATCTGCCTTGGCCTCCAGGTGCTCTTCGAGGAGAGCGAGGAGTTTGGCGCCACCGCCGGCCTCGGCCTCCTGCCGGGCCGGGTGCGTCGCTTCTCAGAAGAGGCCCACCCTGCGGAAGGATCCCCGCTGCGCCTTAAGGTCCCTCACATGGGCTGGAACCAGGTGGAAATCTTGAAACCCTCCCCCCTCCTGGCGGGCGTGGGGACGGGGGATTACTTTTACTTCGTCCACTCTTACTACGCCGAAACAGAGGCGGAAGAAGTCGTCGCCGCCCGCACCCGCTACGGCGTCTCCTTCGCCTCGAGTCTCTGGAGGGGAAACCTCTTCGCCACCCAGTTCCACCCCGAAAAGAGCGGAGAGCTGGGCCTGGAGGTCCTGCGGAGGTTTGGGGAGATGGCTGGGGCCCCATCCCGGCCGCGGAAGGAAACTGCGAAGAAGTAGGAATCCCCCCATGCTCCTCATCCCTGCCATCGACGTCCGGGGCGGCCGTTGCGTGCGCCTGATCCAAGGGGAGCGGGGGAGGGAGCGCGTCTACGACGTGGCTCCGGTCGAAGCGGCGCGGAGGTGGGTTTCCGAGGGGGCGGAGCGGCTCCACGTCGTGGACCTCGACGGCGCTTTCGAGGGCAGGCCCAAGCACCTGACGGTCCTGCAGGAGGTCGCGGCCGCGGTCTCCGTCCCCATCCAGTTCGGCGGAGGCCTCCGGGAGCAAGGAGCAGTGGCCGCGGCCCTCGGTGCGGGTGCCCAGTTCGTCATCCTCGGGACGGCCGCCTGCCGGGATCCCGGATTCGTCCGTGAGGCCGCCTCGCGCTACCGGGGCCGAGTGCTCCTTGCCATCGACGCCCGGGACGGCAAAGTGGCGGTCTCGGGCTGGGAGGAGGGGACGGCCCTCAGCCCTGAGGAGCTTGCCGGCCGGTTCGCCGACACTCACCTCGCGGGCCTCATCTTCACCGACATCGGCCGCGATGGCATGATGGGGGGAGTGAACCTGGAGGCCACACGACGTCTTGCCCGGGAGGCGGGCAGGCCCGTGTTCGCCTCAGGGGGCGTGAGGAGCCTCGCTGATATCGAGGCCCTCCGGGCCCTGGAGGAAGACGGCGTGGTGGGCGCTATCATCGGGAGGGCGCTCTACGAGGGGAAGCTCTCCCTGGGCGAGGCCCTGGGGCGGGTGCGGTGCTAGCCAAGCGCATCATCCCTTGCCTCGACGTCAAGGGCGGCCGGGTGGTCAAGGGGGTGAACTTCTTGAACCTCCGGGACGCGGGCGACCCCGTGGAGGCGGCCGAGGCGTATGGCGCCCAGGGGGCGGACGAGGTGGTTTTTCTGGACATCACCGCTTCCCAGGAGGAGCGGAGGACCATCTTCGACGTTGTGGCGCAGACGGCGGAGCGGCTGTTCATCCCCCTCGCTGTGGGAGGGGGAGTGAGGACCCTCGAGGATGTGCGGGACCTCCTGCGGGCAGGGGCCGACAAGGTCTCCATCAACACGGCCGCCGTCCAAGACCCGGGGTTCATCCGCCGGGCGGCAGAGCGGTTTGGGAGCTCGAACATCGTCTGCGCCATCGACGCCAAGAGAAGGCCCGATGGGGGCGGCTGGGAGGTGTTCACGCACGGTGGGAGCCGCCCGACGGGCCTGGATGGGCTGGAGTGGGCAGAGCGGGCGTGCGAGCTGGGTGCGGGGGAGATCCTCCTCACCAGCATGGACCGGGACGGCACCAAAGAGGGCTACGACATCCCCCTCACCCGGGCGGTGGCGGAGCGGGCCTCGGTCCCCGTCATCGCATCCGGGGGCGCAGGGGAGCCCGGGCACCTGTGGGAGGCCTTCGCCGAGGGCGGCGCAGACGCCGCCCTTGCCGCCTCTATCTTCCACTACGGCGAGCACACCATCCGCGAGGTCAAGGAATACTTGCGAGAGCGCGGAGTGGCCGTGCGCCCCTGAGGAAGGGAAAACCGATGGCCGAACAGGGCGGGAAGGTCCCCATCCGGTGGGATGAGGGAGGCCTCGCCCCCGCCATCTGCCAGGACGCCCGTACGGGGCAGATCCTGATGCTCGCCTACATGAACGAGGAAAGCCTCCAGAAGACGCAGGAAACGGGCCTCGCCCATTTCTGGAGCCGCAGCCGGGGGAGGCTCTGGAAGAAGGGGGAGAGCTCGGGCAACCTCCTGGCGGTCAAGCATATCTCCTATGATTGCGACAGCGACACCCTCCTGCTCTTGGTGGAGCCCTCGGGGCCGGCCTGCCACACGGGCCGGATGTCGTGTTTTTTCCAGGACCTGGACCTCCCCCCGGGGGGGGATGTAGACGCGCCGGAGAATATCAGGGAGGAACCATTCTATCCGAATATCCTGGAGAGAATATATTCTGTTATCGAAGAGAGAAAACGTACCCTACCTCAGGGCTCCTACGTCGCCACCCTCTTCCGTGAGGGTGAGGAGAGAATCCTGGGGAAGCTTGTAGAAGAAGCCTCCGAGGTAATCCTCGCCGCCAAAGAGAGAGACCCCTCTCAGCTCGCCTATGAGGTGGCGGATCTCTGGTTCCACTCCCTCCTGGCCCTCTCCCTCCTCCGCGTTCCTCCCGGCAAGGTGTTTTCCGAGCTTCGCCGGCGCTACGGCCGCTCCGGGCTCCGTCCCGGGACGAAGAAGTAGGGGAAATCGGCGCTTTTTTCGCCCACAGGGCTTGACGAATCAGGGCATTGTGGCTATATTCCAAGTAGCATTGTGTAGTTTTTCATCTTTGGAAGGTGAGGGGACGACGGGTGGTCGTCTCCCTCTTTTTGTGGTGAAAAAAGCTCGAAAGTTTTTTTGTCTGGGCCGTTTTTGCCGATTATCGGTTGCCGCTCTCGAAAAGGGGGCCCATATTCGATCGGGAAAGGGGGGCTGAGCTAGGTGCCGGGCGTGAAGGTCAACGATAACGAGCCATTTGAAATTGCCCTGAAGCGTTTCAAAAAGCAATGTGAGAAGGCAGGAATCCTTACCGAGCTCCGCAAGCGCGAGCACTACGAGAAGCCGAGCGTACGTCGTAAGCGGAAAATGCTGACAGCGAGGAAGAAACTCGCTCGGATGGGGCGCTGAAGCCTCACGGGAACTCCTTTCCGCCCGCCCAGTCAGAGCCCGGGTGAGGAGTGGTACCCCGCTCTCGGCGGCGGGCTGCCCTTCTCCCACCGGCGAGGGGGTCGGTGGCCCTCCTTCGGAAGGTAACCCTCCCGGATGATGGATGAGCACAGCCTGCGGGTGTTGGAGTTCACCCGCGTCCTAGATGAGCTAGGGGATCGTTGCGCCTCCGCGGCCGGGCGCGCGCGAGCGGCCTCCCTGCGGCCGTCCCCGGAGGCGGACGCTGTCGGCGTCCTCTTGGCCGAGACGGAGGAGGCCCTTCGCCTCCTTCGCGCGGGCGAGCCCCTGCCTCAGAGCCCCCTCGAGGACCTTGTCCCTCCTCTCCGGTCCCTGAAGTCGGGCGGTGAGCCCTGGGACGGGGGCCTGTTCCTCGACCTCCTCGCCCTCCTCGGGGCGGCCTCCCGCCTCAGGAGGCATCTTGCCGAGCGGAAGGAGAGGGCCCCCTCCCTTTTCCAGAAGGCGGAAGGGCTCCCCCTCCTTCACCCCCTCGCCGCCCAGATCCGCAGGACGGTGGACGAGCGGGGGGAGGTGCGGGATGAGGCGAGTCCCGCCCTGGCGCGCCTCCGGGCCCGGGCGCGCGGGCTCCGGGAGGAGCTGCGGGCGACCCTCGAGCGCATCCTGGAAGCCCACGCGGATGTGGTCCAGGAACCGCTCATCACACAGCGGCGCGAGCGCTACGTTCTGCCTCTCAAGGTCCGCTTCCGCCGAGCGCTCCAAGGGGTGGTCCACGACCGCTCGGCGAGCGGCCACACCCTCTATGTCGAGCCGCTGGTGACGTGCCCCCTCAACAACGCCCTGGCCGAGGTGGCGGCCGAGGAGGCGCGCGAGGTCCGCCGCATCCTGCGGGCCCTCACCGAGGCGGTGCGGGAGGCGCGGGAAGAACTCCTCCAGCTCTCGGAGCGCCTGGCCGAGTTCGACCTCATCGCCGCCAAGGCCTCCCTGGCGGCTGCCTGGGAGGGCGTGGTCCCCGAGCGGGGGAGCGGGTGGCGCGTGAGCCTGCGCCGGGCGCGCCACCCCCTGCTTGCCCTGGGGGGCCGGGCGGTGCCCGTGGACGTGGAGCTTGGGGGCCCCTTCCGGCAGCTCGTCATCACGGGCCCCAACACAGGGGGGAAGACGGTCGCCCTCAAGACGCTGGGCCTGTTGGCCCTCCTCCATCAGGCGGGCATCCCCGTCCCGGCGGCCGAGGGGAGCAGGCTGCCCGTCTTCGCGGAGGTGTTCGCCGACATCGGGGACGAGCAGGACCTGGAGCAGAGCCTCAGCAC
>JBHIBR010000174.1:0-4816 GCA_046759145.1 Nitrospinota bacterium
GAGGAGCGGCTCATCCTCTCCACCTGCAACCGGGTGGAGGTCTACGGCCGCGCGGCGGACTTCGAGGCGGGAGTGGAGGGGGTGAGGCGGTTTCTCTCGGAGTACCACAGCTTCCCCCTGAAGCAGCTCGACGGGCACCTCTACGCGCTGCCCGACGGCGAGGCTGTCCGTCACCTCTTCCGCGTGGCCTCCAGCCTGGACTCCATGGTGGTGGGAGAGCCCCAGATCCTGGGCCAGGTGAAGGAGGCTTACCGCGTCGCCCGAAAGGAGGGGCACACCGGCCCCCTCCTGAACCAGCTCTTCGAGCGGGCCTTCGCGGTCGCCAAGCAGGTCCGCGCCCGGACGGGCATCGCCGAGAGGGCCGTCTCGGTGGGATACGCGGCGGTGGAGCTGGCCAAGAAGATCTTCGGCGACCTGCGGGGGCGCGCGGTGCTCCTGGTGGGGGCGGGGGAGATGAGCGAGCTGGCCGCCCGCCACCTCGTGGGGCAGGGGGCGGAGACGGTGGTGGTGGCGAGCCGCACCCTGGAGCGGGCCCGAGAGCTGGCGGATGCACTGGGGGGCCGGGCCGTCCCCTTCGGGAACATCTCGCTGGAGCTCGCGGCGGCCGATATCGTCATCTCTTCCACCGGCGCTCCCCACTACGTCCTCCGCAAGGAGATGGTCCAGGAGGCCCTGCACCTGCGGCGGGGCACACCCATGTTTCTCATCGACATCGCCGTCCCCCGGGACGTGGCCCCCGAGGTGAACGAGCTGGACGACGTCTACCTTTACGACATCGACGACCTTCAGGGGGTGGTGGAGGCGAACCTCGAGCAGCGCGCGCAGGAGGCTCAGGAGGCGGAGGCCATAGTGGAGCGGGAAGCGGAGGCCTTCCTGCGCTGGGGGCAGGCCCAGGACGAGGTGGTGCCCACGGTGGTGGCGCTGCGGCAGAAGATCGAGACCTTCCGACAGCGGGAGCTCCAGAAGACCCTCCGCAAGCTCAAAGAGCTCGCCCCCGAGGAGCGCGAGGCCGTCGAGGCCCTCTCCCGGGCCCTCGCGGCCAAATTCCTCCACGACCCCACCGTGCGCCTCAAGCACAAGGCCCAGGGGGGGGGAGGCTACGATTACCTCCGGATTGCCCGCGACCTATTCGACCTTGACCGCTAAGGTGGCCCGCCTGCGGGTGGGGACGAGGCGGAGCGCCCTCGCCCGGGCCCAGAGCCGCTGGGTGGTGGAGGAGATGCGGCGGCAGAACCCGGGGCTGGAGGTGGAGGAGGTGCTCATCCGCACAACCGGGGACAAGCTGGGCGATCGGCCCCTGGGTCCCGAGGGGGGGAAGGGCCTCTTCGTGAAGGAGGTCGAGGAGGCCCTCCTCGCGGGCTCGGTGGACTTCGCCGTCCACAGTCTCAAGGACCTCCCGGCCGAGCTGCCCCCTGGCCTTTCCATCTGCGCCGTCCCGCCCCGGGAGGACCCCCGCGATGCGCTCGTGAGCCGCGATGGGCTCTCCCTGGATGAGCTCCCCCCGGGCGCCCGGGTGGGGACAAGCAGCCTCCGCCGCCAGGCTCTGCTCCTCCGCGCGCGGCCCGACCTCAAGGTCGTCCCGCTCCGGGGGAACCTGGACACCCGGTTGAGGAAACTCCGCGATGGAGAGATAGAGGCCATCGTGGTTGCGCTGGCGGGCCTGCGGCGGCTGGGGGCGGAAGCAGAGTGGGTCCTCCCCCTGGACGAGGAGATCTTTCTCCCGGCCATGGGACAGGGTGCCCTCGCCCTCGAGGCCCGGGAGGGGGATGGCCTCGTGCGCTCTCTCGTGGAGACCCTCGACCACGAGTCGAGCCGTCGGGAGGCGCTCGCCGAGCGGGCCTTCATGGCCGCCCTCGAGGGGAGCTGCCGCGTGCCGGCCGCGGGTCGGGCAGTCGTGAGGGGGGAGCACCTGCGGATGAGGGGCATGGTCGCCACGCCGGACGGGCGCCGGGCGGTGGAGGAAGCCCTGGAGGGGCCCGCCCGGGAGGCCGAAGCGCTGGGGGCGGAGCTCGGAAGGAGGGTCTTGGGCGCCGGGGGCTGCGCCATCCTCGAGGCCCTGGGAGAGAAGGGTGTATAAGACGGGCATCGTCTACCTGGTGGGCGGGGGACCGGGCGATCCGGACCTCATCACCCTCAAGGGGCTCCGCTGCCTCCAGCGGGCGGAGGTGGTCGTCTACGACAAGCTCATCCCCCGCCAACTGTTGGAGCGCGTACCCCCGGACGCGGAGCTCATCTACGCGGGCAAGGAGCCCGGGCGACCGACCCCGCCACAGGAGGAGATCAACGCCATCCTCATCGACCGGGCGGAGGCCGGAAAGCGTGTGGTGCGCTTGAAAGGGGGCGACCCCTTCGTCTTCGGCCGCGGGGGAGAGGAGGCGCAGGAGCTCACCCGGGCGGGCATCCCATTCGAGGTGGTCCCCGGGGTGAGTTCGGCTGTGGCGGCTCCGGCGTATGCGGGCATCCCGGTCACCCACCGCAACCTCACCAGCACCGTCACCATCGTCACGGGACACGAGGACCCCGCCAAGGAGCGCGCCGAGGTGGACTACGGGGCGCTGGCCCGGCTGGGCGGGACGCTGGTCTTCCTGATGGGGGTGAAGCGGCTGGGGGAGATCGCCGAGAGCCTCATGGCCGGGGGTCTTTCTCCCCGCACCCCCGTGGCGGTGATGGAGCAAGGATGCACCCCCGCCCAGCGGGTGGTGGAGGCCACCCTCGCCACGGTTGCTGAGGAGGCTCGCCGCGTGGGCGTGAGACCCCCGGCGGTGACGGTGGTGGGGGCAGTGGCGAGCCTGCGCTGGGAGCTCAACTGGTTCGAGGGCCGCCCGCTGTTCGGCCGGCGGATCGTGGTCACCCGCGCCCGCGAGCAGGCGAGTGCCTTCGCCCAGTCGCTCCAGGAGGCGGGGGCGGAGGTGGTGGAGTATCCGATCATCCGTCTGGCGCCCCCGGCGAGCTGGCGGGCGCTGGATGAGGCCATCGCCCATCTGGGCGATTTCGACTGGCTCATCTTCACGAGCGCCAACGGGGCGCGCTCCTTCGGAGAGCGGCTCGAGAGGGCGGGCCTCGATGCCCGCGCGTTGGGGGGCGCGCGGCTTTGCGCCATCGGGCCCGCAACTGCGGGGGCCCTCCGCGAGCGCCTCGCCCTCCGGGCCGACCGCGTCCCCAAAGTCTTCCGGGCCGAGGGCATCCTGGAGAGCTTTGCGGACGGGGAGGTGGCGGGGAGACGGTTCCTCATCGTGCGGGCGGAGGAGGCCCGCGAGGTACTCCCCGAGGAGCTCCGCCGCAGGGGTGCCCAGGTGGAGGTAGTCCCCGCCTACCGGACGCTCCAGGCCGGGGGAGACGCGGAGGGGAGGGAGCGCCTCCGACGGGACCTTCGGGAGGGGAAGGTGGACATGGTGACCTTCACCAGCTCCTCCACCGTCCGGAACTTCCTCGAGCGGCTGGGGGGAGAGCCCCCCGAGCGCGCCATGCCGGGCGTGGCGGTCGCCTGCATTGGTCCCATCACCGCCCGCACGGCCGAGGAGGCGGGGCTCCACTCCTGCGTCCAGCCGGAGGAGTACACCATCCCCGCCTTCGTGCGGGCCATCGTGGATTTCTACCGCTTCGGAGTGACCCCCCGCTAGGGGGCGCGCCCGGGAGGGAAGACGTCATGGCGAATCCCGTCCTCGAAGAGGTGAAGGCCGCCCGCGCCTCGGCCATTCGGTTCCGCACCCGCCGCACCCGCGAGACGGCTACCCTGCGGCGGATGGTGCGCGAGACGCGCCTTTCGGTAGAGGATTTCATCTACCCCATGTTCGTCGTCCCGGGCCGGGGTGTGCGGCGGGAGATCTCCTCCATGCCCGGCCAGCACCAGCTCTCGGTGGACAAGCTCCTCGAGGAGGCGCGGGAGGTGGTGGACCTCGGCATTCCGGCCCTCATCCTCTTCGGCATCCCCGAGACGAAGGATGAGGTGGCCTCCGGGGCCTGGGCTGAGGACGGCATCATCCAGCGCGCCGTGGGGGCCCTCAAAGAGGCCTACCCCGGCCTCTGCGTCATCACCGACGTGTGCCTGTGCGAGTACATGAGCCACGGCCACTGCGGGGTGGTGGAGGGGGGGAGGATCCTGAATGACCCCTCGGTGGAGCTCCTGGTGCGAACGGCGGTGAGCTTGGCCCGCGCGGGGGCGGATATCGTGGCCCCCAGCGACATGATGGACGGCCGCGTGGGGGCCATCCGGGAGGGCCTGGACCGGGCGGGCCTTCACACGACCCCCATCCTGGCCTACTCGGCCAAGTTCGCCTCCTCCTTCTACGGACCCTTCCGGGAGGCCGCCGAGAGCGCCCCCTCCTTCGGCGACCGCAGCTCCTACCAGATGGACCCCGCCAACGCCCGCGAGGCGCTGCAGGAGGTTGACTACGATGTGGCCGAGGGGGCGGACATGGTGATGGTGAAGCCGGCCCTGGCCTACCTCGACCTCATCTGGCGGGTGCGCGAGCAGACGAACCTCCCCGTCGCCGCCTACAACGTGAGCGGCGAGTACGCCATGGTGAAGGCGGCCGCGGCGAACGGCTGGATCGACGGCACCCGCGCCATGCTGGAGGTGCTGACCGCCATCAAGCGCGCAGGCGCCGACCTCATCCTCACCTACTTCGCCCGCGAGGCGGCGCGGGCGCTGGGGAGGTAGGCGGGCGGTGTAGAGACGGATCCAAGAAGCCCTTAGGGCAGGGCGATGGCATTTCCTTTCTTCTGGTGCTATATTCCCTTAAAGCTCCAGTGGCTGATTGACGGAAGGATCCTGCAGATGCGTAGGATCGCCCTGGTCCTGGCCTTTGTGCTGGCC
>JBHIBR010000175.1:0-4805 GCA_046759145.1 Nitrospinota bacterium
AAGCGGCCCGCCGCTTGGGGTCCCCGCGTTGGGGCTCCCCGCCAGCACCTCCACCCGTCCCGGCAGCCGGGCACGGGCCAGCCCCTGGCGGAACTGATCCTCCCCCACGCCCAGCAGGCGGGCGGCGGCGGCGGCCAGGGCGGCGTTCTTCGCCTGGTGCTCCCCCACCATGGGGGTAAAAAGCTCCCCCCAACGCTTCCCATCCTCGAAGGTGATGGCAAGCCGAGTTCCCCCGAATTCCACCCCCTGGAGCTCCATCTCGGGCCGGGGCCGCAGGCGGGCCCCGCGCTCCTGGACCGCCTTTCGGACCTCGGCCTGCGCCTCCTTGGGGCCCCAGCCGAAGAGCACCTCGCCGCCGCGCGTGATGATCCCCGTCTTGTCGCGGGCGACCTCCCGGGCGGTGTCGCCCAGGATGTCCGTGTGGTCGAGTCCCACCGTGGTGATCACGTCGAGGGCGGCCGGGCGCACGGCGGCCGTGGCGTCGTAGCTTCCTCCCAGCCCCGCCTCGAGGAGGGCGTCCTGGCAGCCCCGCTCGCGGAAGGTGAGGAGGGCGAGGGCGAGAGTCCCCTCGAAGTAGGAGGGCGTGCCCACGGGCTCGAGGGCCATCTGGCGGCACGCCTCGCAGAAGGCGCGGAAGGCGTCCGGCCCGGGCACCACCAGGCGGCCCTCTGCCCAGAAGCGCTCGACGAAGCTGGTGAGGTGGGGGGAGAAGAACGCCCCCACCCTCCGCCCTGCGGCCCGCAGGGCCTCGGCGAGCATGAGGGTGACCGACCCCTTGCCGCTCGTCCCCGCCACGTGGACGATGCGCATCCCTCTCTCGGGCGAGCCCACGAGCTCCAGGAGGCGCTCGGTGCGGCCGAGGCCTGGCCCCTGGAAGCGCACCCCGCGCGCGTCGCGCCGGGGACGGTAGGAGGGGCGGGGGAGGTTGGCCAGGGCGTCCAGGAAGCCCTCCACGCGGACGAGCTGCTCCCACCGTTCGGTGGACCGAGCGGTCGATGCGGTTCGGGTTCCCCGCTCTGTCAGGGCGCGCGGGGCCATCTCAGTGGCGGAAGTGGCGGGTGCCGGTGAACACCATGGCCAGGCCGAAGCGGTCGGCCGCCTCGATGACCTCGCCGTCCCTCCGGGAGCCGCCCGGCTGGATGATGGCCGTCACGCCCGCCCCCGCGGCGACCTCCACGCTGTCGGCGAAGGGGAAGAAGGCGTCCGAGGCGAGGGCGCTGCCCCGGGTGGGGAGGCGGGCTTTCTCGACGGCGAGCCGCGCGGCGTCCACGCGGCTCATCTGCCCCGCCCCCACCCCCACCGTCCCCTGCCGGTCGGCCAGGACGATGGCGTTGGACTTGACGTGGCGCACCACCCGCCAGGCCACCCGTAGGGCCTCTCTCTCTTCCTCCGTGGGAGGGCGGCGCGTGACGGTCTTCCACTCCTCGTGCCGCGGGGCGTCTTCCTCCTGGATGAGGACACCGCCCGGGACCGAGCGAATCTCCAGCTCCGGGGCACCCATTGGCTTCCATTCCCCCAGGGCGGGGAGCTCGAGGAGGCGGAGGTTCTTCTTCCGCGCGAGCCTCCTGCGGGCCTCCTCTTCGCAGGCGGGGGCCACCACGCACTCGATGAACTCTTGAGCGAGCGCCTCGGCGGCCTCCCCGTCCAGGGGTCGGTTGAAACCAACTACCCCGCCGAAGGCAGAGACCGGGTCCGTGGCCAGGGCGCGCTCGAAGGCCGCCCGAGGACTCGGGCCCAGGCCCAACCCGCAGGGGTTGGTGTGCTTCACGATGGCGGCGGCCGGCTCCTCGAACTCGGCGGCAAGACGCAGGGCCGCCTCCAGGTCGAGGAGGTTGTTGTAGGAGAGCTCCTTCCCCTGGAGCTTCCGGGCGTCGGCGAGGGAGATGGCGCGCGGCTCCCCCCAACGGTAGAAGGCGGCCCCCTGGTGGGGGTTCTCCCCGTAACGGAGGGGCCGATGGAGGCAGAGCTCCAGGAGCCACCAGGGGGGGAAGGCCTCCCCCCCCTCTCCCTCACCTGCGAGGTAGCGGGCGACGGCGGCGTCGCAGGCGGCCGTCAGGCGAAAAGCCTTGGCGGCCAGGCGGCGGCGGACCTCGATGGCAATATCCTCTCCATTGCGAAGGCTCGGGAGCAGAGGGGGGTAGTCGTCCGGGTCCACGAGCACGACGACCTCCTCGAAATTCTTCGCAGCCGCTCGCGCTAGCGTCACCCCGCCCACGTCCACGAGCTCCAGGGCCTCCTCGAGGGCGAGCGGGGCTCCCCAAGCGGCTTGCCGCTTGGGGTCCCCGAGCGGTCCCCCCGCCAGGGCCTCCCGCAAGGGGTAGAGGTTGACCGCCACCAGGTCCACAGGGGGGATGCCCAGCCGCTCCATCTCCTCCCCGTGGACCGAGCGCCGCCCCAGGATGCCGCCCAGGAGTTTTGGGCCGAGGGTCTTCACCCTTCCCCCCAGCATCTCGGGCTGGCCCGTGAAGGCGCTCACATCGGTCACGGGGAGGCCCGCTTCGCGCAGGACCTGGGCCGTGCCCCCGGTAGAGAGCACCTCCGCTCCCCCTTCCACCAGGGCGCGGGCCAGCTCCACGAGGCCGCGCTTCTCGGACACGCTCAGGATGGCCCTGCGGATGCGGGGCATGGGGCCTCCTCAGTTCCCTTCCGACTGGATCCACCTATATCCCATCTATCATGCCTGCGCCGTATCGTGCTTGCGCCTTACAGAACCCTGAGGGTGGCCCAAAAAAACAGCCCAAATCCCTGGGACAGCACTCCTCCCCCACGCGCCGCCTGGGCCAACGGGCGCTACAGCTCTCTAGGGTTCCTCCGGCTGGGTCACCTGGTAGCCCGAGCGTAGGAGGCGGTTCATCACCGTTTCCAGGTGGTCGCGGCCGCGGACCTCCAGGTGGAGGGTGGAGAGGGTGTGGTTGATGGGGACCTGGGTGGACATGCGGTCGTGTTCGATGTGGATGATGTTCACCTGGCAGGCGGCGATCTCGCCCGCCAGCTTGGCCAGCGAGCCGGGCACGTCCCGCAGGGGCACCAGGAGGCGGGCGTAGCGGCCCGCCAGGGCGAGCCCCTTGCCGATGATGCGCGAGAGGAGGTTCACATCGAGGTTCCCCCCGCTCAGGAGGAGCACCACCCGATGACCCTGGGGGCGGAATTTGCGGGCCAGGAGGGCAGCCAGCACGGTGGCGCCGGCCCCCTCGACGAGGAGGTGCTCGCGCTCGAGGAGCTGGAGGACGGCGCGAGCGATCTCGTCATCGCTCACGGACACCACCTTATCCACCAGGTCCCGAACCAGGGGGAAGGTGCGCTCGCCCACCCGGCGCACTGCGATGCCGTCGGCGATGGTGGCCACCCCGTCGGGCTCCACCACCCGGCCCGCCCGGATGGAGAGGAGCATCCCCGGGGCGCCCTCGGCCACCACCCCCACCACCTGGACCTCGGGCCGGAGGGTCTTGACCACGGCTGCTACGCCCGAGATGAGCCCGCCCCCGCCCACGGGGACGATGATGGCATCGGGCGCCTCCCCCTCCTCCAGGATCTCGAGACCCACCGTAGCCTGGCCGGCGATGAGGGCCGGGTCGTCGAAGGGATGGATGAAGGCGAGGCCTCGCTCTGCCTCCACCTTCTTGGCCTCGGCGTAAGCGTCGTCGAAGGTGGCCCCCCGCAGGAGGGCCTCCGCCCCCAGCTCCCGAACCGCCTGGTACTTCGTGATGGGCGTGCCCTCGGGCATGAGGATGACGGCCTTCGTCCCCATCCGCTGGGCCGCGAAGGCCACCCCCTGGGCGTGGTTGCCGGCCGAGGCCGCGACCACCCCCCAGGCGCGGCGCTTGGGGTCCATGCGGGAGAGGCCATAGAGCGCCCCCCGGATCTTGAAGGAGCCGGTGCGCTGGATGTTCTCGGGCTTGAGGAAGACCTCGAAGCCGAGCCGCTCGGAGAAGTGGGGCGAACGGCGGCAGGGCGTGGGGACGAGGAACTCGGAGAGGAACTCCCGGGCCCGGAGGGCCTCTTCGTGGATGGTGGCAGTGAGCGCGCGCGCCGCCTGACCCGCCCCTGCCGAGTCCATGAGCCCCCTTTCCCCGCGGGCGAGATAGCCTGGCCCTTCGAGCGCGGTGGGCAATGGCCCCCGCGATAGAGATAAGCCAGAGCGGGCCGATAAGCCGGGTTCTGTTCCCCCCTCAAGGGGGGGCCGCGGTCATTCCTCTGGGACGGGGATTCCTCCCCGCCTCAAGCGGCCTACCCAGGGGCATCGGGGCACCCCAGCGCGCAGGCGCGCTGGGGACCCTCTCGGGCGAGCCACCCTCGAACGCCCCCCTATTTGGCCTTGCTCCGGGTGGGGTTTGCCGAGCCGGCCCAGTCGCCCGGACCGCTGGTGAGCTCTTACCTCACCCTTTCACCCTCACCCCGCCCGCAGGCGGGGCGGTCTGCTCTCTGTGGCACTTTCCCTGGGGTCGCCCCCGGTCCGCGTTACCGACCACCCTGCTCTCCGGAGCCCGGACTTTCCTCGGGCCGCTTAGTGCGACCCGCGACCGCGTGGCCCGCTCTGGCTTCTCTTTTCCCTCCCTCGTTGATGGCGCGGTTGGCGGCGCGGTCCGCCCGCGCGTTCTCCCCCCGCGCGAGGTGGCGCACCTCCACCCGCCGGAACTGGCCCATGAGCCCCCGGGCCTCCTCGAAGAGCGAGCGCAGACCCGGGTGGCGCACCCGGTAGCGGCCCGCGAGCTGGCGGGCCATGAGCTCGGAGTCGGTGAACACCACCAGCTCTGAGGCCCCCAGCTCGCGCGCCCTCCGAAGGCCCATCAGCAGGCCCTGGTACT
>JBHIBR010000176.1:0-4800 GCA_046759145.1 Nitrospinota bacterium
TGGCGGGGCGGCGGTGGCTCCTGGTGGACGCGGCCGGGCGGCCCCTGGGTCGGGTGGCGAGCCGCGTGGCCCACCTGTTGCGGGGAAAGCACAAGCCCACTTACACCCCCCACGTGGACGGGGGAGACCACGTCGTCGTGGTGAACGCGAGTCGGGTGTTGTTGACGGGGAAGAAGCCCCAGCAGAAGCTCTACCGTCGCCACTCGGGCTACACCGGCCACCTGAAAGAGATCTCGGCCGAGCACCTGCGGGCCCGGCATCCCGAGAGGCTCATCGTGCTGGCGGTGCGGGGCATGCTCCCGAAGAGCATCTTGGGACGCCAGATGATCCGCAAGTTGCGCGTCTATGGCGGCCCTAAGCACCCTCACGTCGCCCAGAGGCCCGAACCCATCGCCCTGGACTGAGGAGACCGGGGGGAGACCAGAGGCGCCCATGGCGGAGCGCACTTACGCGACAGGCAGGCGGAAGAGGGCGGTGGCGCGCGTGTGGCTCAGCCCCGGGGAGGGCCGCATCCTGGTGAACCGCAAGCCCCTGGATGAGTACTTCGACCGGGAGACGGCCCGGATGGTCATCAAGCAGCCCTTCGACGTCACGGGCACCTGGGGCCGCTACGACGTCGTGGCCACGGTGATCGGGGGAGGACTTTCGGGGCAGGCGGGGGCGCTGCGCCACGGCATCTCCCGCGCCCTCTTGGGGGCCGAGCCCTCCCATCGGTTCGCGCTGAAGAAGGCGGGCTTCCTCACCCGAGACCCGCGGGAGAAAGAGCGCAAGAAGTACGGTCAGCCCGGGGCCCGCAAACGGTTCCAGTTCTCCAAGCGTTGAGCCTCTGAGCCCTCTCGCGGGGCAGGGGGCATCCTTACCCCGCGTGCGGGTGTGAGGGGAAGAGCGCGCCGTGACGAAGGTAGGGGTGATGGGGGCGACAGGCTACACCGGCTTCGAGCTGGTGCGCCTGCTCGCGGCCCACGGCGGGGTGGAACTCGTCGCCCTCACGAGCGAGAGCTACGCGGGGCGCCCTTACGCGGAGGTGTTCCCCGCCTTCGGGGGGGTGGTGGACCTCGCCTGCGAGAAGGCGGACGCCGAGTCCCTGGGCGCGCGCTGCGGGCTGGTCTTCGCCGCGCTGCCCCACGGCGCGGCCATGGGTGCGGTGCCCGCCCTCCTGAGCGCGGGGGCGCGGGTGGTGGACCTGAGCGCCGACTACCGGCTGCGCGAGCCTCGGCTCTACCGGGAGTGGTACCGCACCGAGCACACGAGCCCTCACCTGCTGGAGGAGTCCGTCTACGGCCTCCCCGAGCTCCATCGGGACGCCCTTCGCTCCGCCCGGCTGGTGGCGAACCCGGGCTGCTACCCCACCGGGGCCATCCCGGGCCTCGCCCCCCTGGTGCGGGAGGGGCGCGTGCGGCCCGAGAGCCTCATCGTGGACGCCAAGTCGGGCGTCTCGGGGGCGGGGCGCAAGGCCGACCCTGCCCTCCAGTTCAGCGAGGTGAACGAGAGCTTCAAAGCCTACGGCGTCGGCGTCCACCGCCACACGCCCGAGATCGAACAGGAACTCTCCGCCCTCGCGGGAGCCCCCGTGGGCGTGACCTTCACCCCCCACCTCGTTCCCATGACCCGGGGCATCCTGACCACTATCTACGCCGACCTCGCCGCGCCCGCCACCACGGCGGAGCTCCTGGGCCTCTTCCGGGAGTTCTACGCGGGGGAGCGTTTCGTGCGGGTGCGGGGGGAGGGGGACTACCCCTCTACGGGCCAGGTGCTCGGGTCCAACTTCGTGGACATCGGCCTGCGCGCCGACCCCGCCCGGGGGAAGGTGGTGGTGGTGACCGCCCTGGACAACCTGGTGAAGGGCGCCGCGGGCAACGCGGTGCAGAACATGAACCTCATGCTGGGCCTCTCTGAGGAGTGCGGGCTCCTGGGGCCCGGCCTCTGGGTGTGAGGGGAGAAGGGTGGGGCTCGACCTGAGACCCCTGCCGGGTGGCATCGCCGCCGTCCCGGGTGTGCGCGCGGGAGCGGTGGCCGCCGGCATCAAAAAGAAGGGTGGCCTCGACCTGGCCCTCATCGTGAGCGAGGGGGAGCCCGCGGCGGCGGGGGTGTACACCACCAACCGGGTGGCGGCCGCTCCGGTGCGGCTGTGCCGGGAGCGGGTGGGCCGGGGCCCCCTGCGCGCCATCCTCGCCAACAGCGGCAACGCCAACGCCTGCACGGGGGAGGGGGGCTACCGGGACGCCGTGGCCCTCGCCGGGGCGCTCGCCCGCCTGCTGGGCCTGCCCGAGGCGCAGGTGGTGATGGCCTCCACCGGGGTGATCGGAGAGCGTCTGCCCCGCGAGCGCATCGAGCGGGCGCTCCCAGCCCTGGTCGCCTCGCTCAGTCCGGAGGGGGGAGAGGCGGCCGCCCGAGCCATCCTCACCACCGACACCCGGGCCAAGCTCGCGGCCTTCGAAGTGCCGGTCCACCGAACGTCGGTCCACCGAACGTCGGTCCACCGAACGGGCGAGGGGAGCGATACCCTCCGGGTGGGGGGCATCGCCAAGGGGGCGGGGATGATCGCCCCCTCTCTCGCCACCATGCTCGCCTTCCTCGCCACGGACGCCGCTCTCGGCCCGGAGGCCCTGGGGGCGGCCCTGCGGGCGGCCGTGGAGGAGAGCTTCAACGCGGTCACGGTGGACGGCGACATGAGCACCAACGACACGGTGCTCCTCTTTGCCAACGGCCAGAGCGGCCTCCGACCGGAGGGCGAGCTCGCGCGGCAGTGGGAGGGGGCGCTGCGGGCCACCTGCCGGGCCCTGGCCCAGGCCATCGTCCGCGACGGAGAGGGGGCGACCAAGTGCGTCGAGGTCCGGGTGAGCGGCGCAGCGAGCGAGGAGGACGCCCGGCGCGCGGCCCGCACGGTGGCGGAGTCGCTCCTCGTCAAGACGGCCCTCTTCGGAGGGGACCCCAACTGGGGGCGGGTGCTGGCGGCCGCCGGCAGGAGCGGAGCCCGGGTGGAGCCCCTCCGGGTGAGCCTCGACATCGGCGAGGTGGCCGTGGTCCGGGGGGGAGAGCCCGTCCGGGGCGCGTGGGAGAAGGAGGCAGCCGCCGTCATGGCCCGCGGGGAGTTCTCCCTCCACCTGGACCTCGGCCTGGGCGGAGGGTCGGCCCGAGTGTGGACCACCGACCTGAGCCCGGAGTACGTCCGCCTGAACGCCGAGTACCGGACTTGAGGGGCTCCCTTGCCAAGGCGGGCGCGGCCGTGACAGAATAGTGAGGTCTTACTCCGGTGCGGGCGCAAGGCGCTGAGCGCGAGGGGGAGGGCGGCAGGGGGTCGCCTCTACCTTTCCTCGAAAGGGAGGCTCGCGGCAAGAGGAGGGCGTGAATTCTTGGCATCCTTGACCATCCGAGAGCTCCTGGAAGCCGGCACGCACTTCGGGCACCAGACCAAGCGCTGGAACCCGAAGATGAAAGTCTATATCTATGGCGCCCGCAACGGCATCTACATCATCGACCTCCAGAAGACCGTCCGCCTCTTCGAGGAAGCCCGGGAGTTTTTGCGCCAGGTCGCGGCCGAGGGCGGGCGGGTGCTCTTCGTGGGCACGAAGAGGCAGGCCCGGGACATCATCGCCGAGCACGCCCGCCGGGTGGAGATGTCCCACGTCACCGTGCGCTGGCTGGGGGGGACCCTCACCAACTTCAGCACCATCAAGCGGAGTATCCGGCGGCTGGGGGAGCTGGACCGGATGAAGGAGGACGGGACCCTCGAGCTCCTCTCGAAGAAAGAGGCCACCCAGCGGGAGAAGGAGCGGCTGCGGCTGGAGAAGTTCATCGGGGGGATCAAGACCATGAAGGAGCTCCCCCGGGCGGTCTTCATCGTGGACACCCTCAGGGAGCACATCGCCCTGGCCGAGGCCCAGAAGTTGAAGGTGCCGATCGTGGCCCTGGTGGACACCAACTGTGACCCCGACGGGATCGACTTCGTCCTCCCGGGGAACGACGACGCCATCCGCTCCATCCGGCTGGTGACCGCCCGGGTGGCGGACGCCATCGCCGAGGGGCTCTCCCTGGCGCGGCGCGGGGAGGCCGCTGCGGGCGAGTTCGCCGACATCGAGGCCCGCATGCTGGCGGAGGCGGGCGAGGCGGAGGCCCCCGAAGGGGGCGACGGCTCCGCCCCCCTTGAGCCCGGACCCGCCCCGGCCGCCCCGGGGACCGAGGCCCCGAGCCCGTGAGCGAGGAGGTGGCCTGCCCCATGGAGATCACCACCGAGATGGTCAAGGCCCTCCGGGAGAGGACGGGCGCGGGGGTCATGGACTGCAAGGAGGCCCTCCGGGGGGCGGGAGGAGACTTCGAGGAGGCGGTGCGCCTCCTGCGGGAGAAGGGCCTCGCCGCCGCGCGCAAGAAGGAGGGCCGGGCCGCTGGCGAGGGACTGGTCGGGTGCTACGTCCACCACGACGGGCGGGTGGGCGCTCTCGTGGAGGTCAACTGCGAGACGGACTTTGTGGCCCGGACCAGCGAGTTCCAGGAACTTGCGCGCGACCTGGCCATGCACGTGGCGGCGGCGCGGCCGCAATTTGTGAGCCGGGATCAAGTGCCCCCCGAGGTGTTGGAGCAGGAGCGGCAGGTGCTGACGGCCCAGACGGCACAGATGGGCAAGCCCGAGGCCATCGTGCGCAAGATCGTCGAGGGTCGGCTGGAGAAGTTCTTCCGGGAGCGCTGCCTCCTGGAGCAGCCCTTCGTCAAAGACCCCGAGCGCGATGTGGGGGCGACGATCGCAGAGAAGGTGGCGAAGCTGGGCGAGAACGTCCGGGTCCGTCGCTTTGTTCGCTTCCAGTT
>JBHIBR010000177.1:0-4796 GCA_046759145.1 Nitrospinota bacterium
CTCGCGGTCCTCACCTATCTGGTGATCATCGGGGGGATCAAGCGGATCGCCCGCGTGGCCGAGTTCCTGGTCCCCATCATGTGCGTCATCTACATCTTCTTTGGGGTGATCATCATCCTGGTGCGCATCGTAGACGTGCCGGCCGCCTTCGCGCTGATCTTCAAGAGCGCCTTCACCGGCCAGGCGGCGGTGGGCGGGTTCGCCGGCGCCGCGGTGTCTCAGGCCCTCCGCTACGGCGTGGCCCGGGGCATCTTCTCCAACGAGGCCGGCCTGGGGACGGCCTCCATCGCCCACGGGGCGGCCATGGTCCGGGATCCTGTGCGCCAGGGGACCATCGCCATGCTCGGGGTGTTCATCGACACCCTCCTGGTGAACACCATCACCACCCTCGCCATCGTCCTCACGGGCGTGTGGACGACGGGCCTCACGAGCACCGCCCTCACGGCGAAGGGCTTCACCACCGTGCTGGGCCCCTTCGGCGGCTGGATCGTGGCCTTCGGCTCCATCACCTTCGGCTACAGCACGCTCCTCGCCTGGTCCTACTACGGGCTTCAGTGCACCGACTACATCTTCGGCATAAAGGCCTCGCTCCCCTACCGCTGGGTGTGGGTAGTGGTGATCTTCGTCGGGGCCTTCTTCTCGAGCGACTATGCTGGCATCAAGTTCATCTGGGACATCGCGGACACGCTGAACGGTGCCATGGCGATCCCGAACCTGATCGGGCTCCTGGGCCTGAGCCTCATCGTGTTCCGGGATACGCGGGAGTACTACCCGGCCGTCCAGCCTGCATCGTGAGCTGCGAGGGCAGGGGGGTGGCCTGAAGAAAAGGCGACGCCCTAGGGGTCAGGCGCCGGCCCATCCAGGCGTCCGGGGGGGGCGGGCGAGGCCATCCCGCGTCCGCCGCCGGCAGAGACCACAGACCCACAGTAGGGGAAACCCCGGGGAGGGGTGCCGCCTCGCGCGCCAAAGCCACTCGCCCCTCCCCATCCCACCCCCTCACGAAGCCGACCCGGCAGCGGTCCTTGACACTCAAAAGAGTGCTCCCGTACCATGGGATTCGTGGGGGAGAACTTCGGGTGGCGCGCAGGGGCCCTTGTTTGGACCTTCGGGGTGCGATGGGTGGCGGGATGACGGGGACGCGTCTCGTTCGCCTGTCGGCCTGGCTCGCTGCCTGGGCGCGGGGGGCGGGGGGGGGCTGCTTGCGGGTGCCCGAGCGCGAGGTTTCCGAGGGCGAGCTTTTTATCCTCGGAGAGGAGGACCTCCGGGCCAAGCGCTACGAGAAGGCCCGGGGGGCCTTCCAGAAACTTCTCCGGGAATACCCCGATAGCAAGCTTCGGCGGAAGGCGCTCCTGCGGCTGGCCGACTCCTTTTTCCAGGAGGAGGAGTTCGAGGAGGCCAAGTTCCAGTACCGCAAGTTCGTGGAGCTATATCCCGTCACGCCGGACACACCCCACGCCTACTATCATCTGGGGATGAGTGACTACCAGCGGTTGCTGGCCTACGACCAGGATCAGGCGAACACCCGGGACGCCCTGGAGAGCTTCCAGAAGCTCATGACGCGCTTCCCGAACAGCAAGTTCGCCAAGGATGCTCGGCGCCGGGTCCGCTACCTCCGCTACCTCCTGGCCCAGCACGACCTTTTCGTCGCCCGCTTCTACCACCGGCGGGGGGCCTACGTGTCCGCCATACCCCGATACCGGGAGTTGATCGCCAGCTACAAAGACATGCCGCGGCTCAGGGCGGAAGCCCTCTTCTACCTCGGAGAGGCCCTGGAGGAGGAGGATAGTCCTCGCAAGGCCGCTTACGCCTACCAACAGCTCTTGCGGGAGCACCCCCAAAGCGGGTTCGCTGACCGAGCGCGCAAGAGGGTGACGCGGTTGAACGGCCGACGCTAAGGCGCGTCCCCCGCGCGGCGCCCGCCGCCTCGGGTCGGGAGGAGAAGAGCGGCGGGCACCCGCCCGGGGGTCCTTCTTATTTCCGGGGGGCGATTCGGTGCGGTCCTGAACGCGTCGAGGGACATCGCGGCAGAGCGAGCGCCATGGGTGACGAAGAGCGGCAGGGAAAGCCGGAACCGGAAGAGGGGGCGGAGCAACTGGAGCCGGTCACGGACGACACCCTGGGGATGTACCTGCGGGAGATCCGGGAGATACCGTTGTTGACCCGGGAGGAGGAACAGGAGCTCGCCCGCCGCCTCCGCCGGGGCGAGCGGGAGGCGCTCAACAGGCTGGTCCGCAGCAACCTCAAGTACGTGGTGAGCGTGGCCAACCGATACAAGGGCTGCGGTCTCGCCCTCCAGGACCTGATCAACGAGGGAAACATCGGCCTCATCCAGGCCGCCAAGCGCTTCGACCCGGACAGGGGGGTGAAGTTCATCACCTACGCGGTCTGGTGGATCCGCCAAGCCGTCATGCACGCCCTGGCCCAGCAGGCGGGGACGGTGCGACTCCCCATCAAGCAGGCCAACATCATCCACAAGATCGGGGAGAAGCGCCAGGCGCTGCGCCAGCGGCTGGGCCGTGAGCCCACCGCCGAGGAGCTGGCGGGGGAGCTGGGCATCTCCCCGGAGGACGTGGACGACGTGCTCCGCGTCTACCGGCACCATCTCTCCCTGGACGCCCCCATCGCCGAGGGCGACAATACCAGCTACCTGGAAATGATGGAGCAGCCCGACGTCGAGTCCGTCGAGGCGCAACTGCTGCACCACGCTCTCCAGGGAGAGATCGAGGAAGTGCTGGCCGAGCTTCCCGAGCGGGAACAGAAGGTCCTGCGGATGCGTTTCGGTTTTGAGGGGGAGCCGATGACGCTCGAGGAGATCGGCAAGCGGATCGGCCTCTCCCGGGAGCGGATCCGCCAGATCGAGAAAAGGGCAAAGCGCCGCCTCCGGGCGTGGGCCAAGAGACGGGCCCTCCGCGACTACTTGAACTGAGCCCCCCGCGCCCGGGCGAGGATGCCATGGCGCTCAAGGTCAAGAGTCCGAGAATCTGGTCGCCCTGGGTGTGGACGGGTGGGGTGGGGGCGCTCCTGGGCGAGAACGCCCCCAACACCCTGACCCTCCTCCGCATCTTCGCCGCGCCCGTCCTGGTGGTGATCCTGCTGACGGCCTCCCGGGGGGGGATGGGGCTTGCGGCGTTTGTCTTTGCCGTCGCCGCCCTCACGGATTGGCTGGACGGCCACCTGGCGCGGCGGCGGGGGCTGGTCACCAACCTGGGGAAGGTGCTCGACCCCATCGCCGACAAGCTGCTGGTGACCTCCGCCCTCATCCCCCTGGTGGCGCTGGGGCGGGCGCAGGCCTGGGTGGTGGTGGTGATCGTGGGGCGGGAGATGGCCGTGACGGGGCTTCGCGCGATGGCGGGATGTCGCGGCCTGATGGTATCCGTCAGCACCCTGGGCAAGGGCAAGATGGTGTGCGAGGTGGCCGCCATCCTTTTCCTGATCCTCGACCTCCTCCCTCCCCTGGGCACCGTCCTCCTCTGGGCGGCCATGGTCCTCGCGCTGGTGTCGGCGGCGGACTACTTCGTGCGCCTCTGCCGCCAGCTCACTCTGTGAGGGGCCCCGTGGGCTGGCTCGGACTCGCCCTGGCCTTCCTCCTCGGTTCGATCCCTTTCGGCCTCATCCTGGTCCGCTGGGAGGGGGCGGGGGTGGGGGATCTCCGCCGCCGGGGCAGCGGGAACGTGGGCGCCGCCAACGTGCTCCGCGTCGTGGGGCTGCGGGCGGGCCTGCTCACCCTGGTGGGGGATGTGGCCAAGGGGATGGCGGCGGTGGGGCTCTTGAGGGCCCTCCTGGGAGGCGGCCAGGGCGCCGAGCAGTGGGCGCTCCTGGGGGGGGCGGCTGCGGTCGCCGGCCACGTGTTCAGCCCCTTCCTCGGATTCCGGGGCGGAAAGGGGGTTGCCACCTCCTTCGGGGCGTTCCTTCTCCTGACCCCCGCGGCCATGGGTGTGGCCGCCCTGGCCTTCGCCCTCCTGGTTGGGCTCTCCCGCCGCGTCTCGGTGGGGGCGCTGGGGGCTGCGGCCGCCCTGCCTCCGGCGACTTTCCTGCTGGGCTACCCGGGGCTGTGGGTCGGGACCACCCTCGCCGTGGGCGCCCTCGTGGCCATACGCCATCGGGACAACATCGAGCGGCTGCTGGCCGGCACCGAGCCCAAGCTGGGAGAGCGGGCGGGCTGAGGAGCCCGCCTGCCCCCTTTCCGGGCTTCACCTCATCCGAATCTCCCGTCGGGATACCCCCCTCGCCCTCAAGGCCTCGCCCCTGTGGTAGCATGCCCGCTGGGAAGATAGAGGGGGGTTGCTCCAGGGCGAAGGTGGGGGTCTGGAGGGTAGGGGGTGCCGATTGAGGCGGGCTCTCGGTAGGCGATGAACGCGGGCTGCCTTGCCTTCTTCGTGGTACTGGTGGCGGTCGCCCTGGGAAGCTGGTTGACGGGGGGGGGCAAAGGGGCCCGCCTGGTGGGGCTCGGTGCCCTCATCCTGATGGTCCTCTACTACGCTCTGGCCAACTGGACTGCACAGAGCCTTGACCCTCCGACCGACCCGAGCGGGCGTTTCCGGGGGTTCGAGAGTTGGTATGACTGGAAGCGCTACGCCCGGAACGAGGGCCTCATCCTCTGGGGGGCATTCCTGTTCCTCGCGCTGGCCGCCCTCTGGGTGGCGCTCAGGGGGTGAGAGGGCGGGGGCCTTCGTTGACAGCGGCCGGAGGCGGTGATATACAGAGAAGGCGGGCGGGAATAGCTCAGGGGTAGAGCACTGCCTTGCCAAGGCAGGGGTCGGGGGTTCAAATCCCCTTTCCCGCTCCAGGGGGCGGCA
>JBHIBR010000178.1:0-4791 GCA_046759145.1 Nitrospinota bacterium
CGGGGAGCGCGGATGAACCTGCGGCCCCTCCAGAAGCCCCATCCCCCCATCTGGATCGCCGCAAACAGCGACCCCGCCGTCCGGCGGGCGGCGCGGCTCGGGGACACCTGGTTCATCAACCCCCACGCGAGCTACGAGACCATCCGGGCCCAAGTTACTCTCTTCCGGGAGGAGAGGGAGAGAGCGGGGAAGCCCATGCCCGAGGTCCTGCCCATGATCAAGGAGCTCTACGTGGCCGAAGACCGGGAGAAAGCCCTCCGGGAGTGCGGCCCCTACCTGGCGCAAAAATACAAAGTCTACGCCCAGTGGGGGCAGGACCGGGCGCTGCCGGGGGAGGAGAGCTTCGAAGTACCCTTCGAGGAGCTGGCGGGCGGGCGCTTCATCCTGGGGAGCCCGGAGGAGTGTTTCGAGCAGCTCCGTCCCTACGCGCAGGAGCTCGGAGTCAACTACCTCGTCTTCCGGATGCAGTGGCCGGGGATGCCCCAGGCGCTCGTGGAGAAGAACATCCGGCTCGCGGACGAGGCCCTTGTGCCGGAGCTGCGGAAACTCTGAGCGCCGGGCGCCTCACATCGCCCAGGCGTGGTGCACCTCAGCATCGCCTGCCAAGGGGTCCTTGCCCGTACGGAAAGACGCCAATTCTTGCTATAGTGGTCGCTGTCAGGGAGGTTTTCGGGGAGATGTCCGCAAAGGAGAATCAAAATGGCATCGGGAATCACTGCTGTTGAAATCGTCGCTGCGCTATTTGCTGTGTTCGCCCTCGTGAAGCTCGTCGTTGTGGTCGCAAGCAAGAAGACATGGTACAACAATGTCGCAAGGCCGATCTATGGAAACCCTTCCGTAAGCGCCGTCGTCTTCGTAATACTCGCGATTATCATTTTGGTTCTCTTGCTCCGAGAGCTGACCATCGCGCAGATCTTCGCATCCATAGCCCTAGCCAGCCTTCTCGTCGGACTCGCTTTTCTGCAGTATTCGAAAGAGCTTACGCCACTGCTTGAAAGGGCTTACGGCGAGAAATTCAGTGCATGGGAATGGCTCTATATAGCAATTTGGCTCATTCTGTCGCTTTGGGTACTTTATGAAGTTTTTATAGTTTGATTTTCTTCGTCGTCCCCCTATTCCACTCAAGACATCCTTCTTTTGGGCTGTGCCTTCCAACAAGCAGCGGGTTCAGGGGAAGCCGCCAACGGCGTGTTAGGATACTGCCCCCGCCTTGCCGCGCTCACGCTGGAGCCATAGAATTCGGCTGGCCCGAGGGGGAGCCATCCTCTCCCATGCTGCCGCGATTCCCCGTGCGGCGGTGTCGCCGAAGATTGCCGGAGGGATGAGCCATGAAAGCGCTGGTGGCCCGCGAGCTCAAGGGCATTGAGAGCCTCCGGATGGAGGACTACCCCGACGCCAAGCCTGGCCCGGGGGAGGTGGTGATAGGGGTGCGAGCGGCGGCCCTGAACGGGAGAGACGTGCGGATCGTCGCCGGCCGCTATCCCCAGCCGCCCGCAGTCCCCCTCATCCTGGGCTCGGACGTGGCGGGAGTGGTCGAGGCGACGGGGCCCGGCGTCGCGCGCCCGAAGGTGGGCGACGCCGTGGTGCTGCACCCGGGTCACGGCTGCCTCACCTGCGAGTGGTGCCTCTCGGGGCGGGAGTACTTCTGCCCCGATTACCGCTGGCTGGGAGTGCAGCGCCCGGGAGGCTTCGCCGAGCGCATCGCCGCGCCCGCGCGCCTCGCCCTCCCGAAGCCCGAGGGCCTCTCCTTCGAGGAGGCGGCCAGCTTCCCCCTCACCTTCCTCACCGCCTGGCACACCCTGGTGACCCGCGGCGGCGCCCGGGCGGGGGAGGACGTTCTTGTGCTCGCGGCGAGCAGCGGGGTGGGCGTGGCGGCGGTCCAGATGGCGAAGCTGGTGGGGGCGCGTGCCATCGCCTGCACGAGCGGGGGCAAGGTCGAGAAGGCCAAGGCCCTCGGCGCGGACGAGGTGGTGGACTACAGCTCCGGGAGGTTCGCCGAACGGGTGCGGGCCCTCACCGGGGGGAGGGGGGCAGACCTCATCTTCGACACGGTGGCCGGACCGACCTTCGGGGAGTCGCTGGCCTGTCTCAAACCCGGGGGGCGGCTCGCCGTGTGCGGCTCGAGCGCGGGGCGGGAGGTGGAGTTTCCGGTCGGGAACCTCTATATGAAGCGCCAGAGCGTCATCGGCGCCGGGATGGGCCCCCGGAGCGAGTTTCCCCTCATGTGCCGCCTCATCGAGGAGGGGAAGCTCAGGCCCGTCGTGGACTCCGTCCGCCCCCTTTCGGAAGGGAAGGCGGCCCTCCGGCGGATGGCCGACCGGGCGATGTTCGGGAAGCTCGTGGTGACCCCCTGAGTGGACTGGCGGGAATCCGGCCGCGACTGGGCGCGCTAGCGCCGATGGTCCCGCCCGGCGCTATGGGTGGCCAGGAGCCGTCGGGCCGATTACATAGCTCCCGCACGCGCTCCCCAATCGTTACCGATGGCAGGCCCCGCAATCCATCCCGACGGGCAGGAGGAGCTTTCGGGTTTCATGCCCTGCGACTGGCAGCACCTTGAGGCGTGGTAGCTGCACCATGCCAGGCTCGATCGCCACGCAGCGAGCGCAGTAGGCATCGGGCTTGCTCACATCGCATCCTGGCCGTATAGGGTTATCCGTGATCGAGCAATACCAGCCTTGGTTTGACCAGATCACCTTCCCCGAAGGGACGCGGAGCTCAACCCCATCCACGACTACGCGGGCCCCGTCCCGCCCGAATTCGAGCAGCGCTGTCCTCGCCCGCCGGCAATCCTGGTAGCCGCAGCATCGTTCAGGTAGACCGGGAATGGTCTGGGCGGCAGAAGGGCTCGCCACCGCAAGGAGGAAAAGCGCGAGGAGCTTACAACCGATGCGGCTCACTCAGGCCCCGGGGGCGGAGGGCATGAGGATCGAGAGAAAAGACGACGTGACTTTTCACGGGCAGGAAGCCCTTCCGGGCAAGAGGGGAATTATAAGTTACAAAACGCTCCCCTTTATGTCAAGCCCGGCGTTGTCTCTTTTTTGAGGAGAGGGGGGGAGGTTGTGGAGGCAGGCGGAAGCGGATCAGCCGACGATGTCCTCTCCCCCGTCCACGCGGATGATGTTGCCCGTCATCCACTGGGTGCCCGCCTGGGCGAGGCACGCGATGGCGTTCGCCACATCGGCGGGCGTGGTGAGGCGTCCGCCGGGGTTGAGGGCCAGGGTGCGGGCGACCATCTCCTCGTGGCCGGGGATCTTCCGCAGGGCGGGCGTGTCGGTCACGCCGGCCTGGATGCAGTTGGCGGTGATGCCGCGGGGGGCGAGCTCCACGGCGAGCTGCCGCATGTGGCTCTCGAGCGCCGCTTTGGACGCCGAGACGGGGCCGTAGCCCTTCCAGATGCGGTGGCCCCCGGCGCTGGTCATGGCGAGGATCCTCCCTCCCCGCCCCATGAGGCCCCGGTACGCCAGGTCCTGCGCCCAATACACGAGGCTGTGGGCCATGACGTCGAGGGTCATCTCCATCTGTTTCGGGTTGACCTCCTCTTCGGGATTGCTGGCGATGTAGGGTTTGAGGGTCCCGAAGGCGAGGGAGTGGAACAGCAGGCGCACGGCCCCCTCTTTCTTCTCTCCCAGGTGGGACTCCAGCGTCCCCAGCACCTCAGCGCGCTTCTCGGGGTCGGCGGCGTTCACGTTGAAGAAGAGCGCCTCGCGGCCCTTGGCCCGGATCTCCCCGGCGATGCGCTCGGCGTTCGCGAGCGTCGCGCGCCGGTCGAGGTGGACACCCGCGATGTGCATCCCCGCCTCTGCGAGGGCGAGGGAGGTGGCCCCCCCGAAGCCGCTCGAAGCGCCCAGGATAAGGGCCCAGGAGTCGCGAAGGCTGTTCTCGAAGCCCAATGAATTACCTCCCCGCATCTGGAGCTACCGGGTCCCGCCCCTCCGGGCTGAAGACCGCCCGCTTCCAGCCAGAGCGCGGCCATTTTAGCACAGGGTGGGAGGGGTAGGCCCTGGCCTGCGGGGCGGGCGCTGAGGGCCGGCTCAGGGGTCGCGGTCTCCGTCGCCCACCTGGCTCTCGGGCGTCTGGAGCCACTCCCGCAGCCAGCCGAGCCGTCGGGTGAGGTCGAAGCGGCCGTCGGGGGGAGGGATCTGCTCCACTTGGTGGTCGGAGATGATGAGGTAGAGCCTTCTCCGCTCGCTGCTGTTGCCCGCCCTGTCCTCGGCGTGGACGTTCACCCACACCTCCAGCTCGTCGATCGGCTGCGACGGAGGAGGGACGGTGCCCAGGAAATCGATGTAGCCCGAGATGGCCTTCACCCCCTGGGGAAGGAGGATGACCTCTTGGGGGTAAAGGTCGGCTAGCTGCTCGAGAGAGACCACGAAGCGGTCCAGGTCCCCGTCCGGGTCGGACGCCTTGACGTAGATGCGCACGGGGTCGCCCCGTGTGGATTGCGGCGTGACGAACACCTCCTCCAAGGCCGGCCGGTGGGCCATCCCCACCGGGCCCTCCCGGAGCCGGATGAAGTCCGCACTTGCACAGCCCATCAAGAGGAATACCGCCAAGCCCAGGGCACGAAACCTCGCCATCCCCCCGCTCCCCCTCTTTCCTTTACTCCTATCCCACCTTCCATGCTAACACGGAAAGGGGTAACTAATTTCCGTAGGGGGAACCAGAGGGGAGCTTCTCGGGGATTCCCTTGACAAGGGGAAGATGGCTTCCTACTATTTGTTTAGGAATCAGAGAGATACATGTGCCGGAGTGGCGGAACTGGTAGACGCGCTAGATTCAGGGTCTAGTGGG
>JBHIBR010000179.1:0-4784 GCA_046759145.1 Nitrospinota bacterium
CGGTGGTCGCCCCCCAGACCATGTTCAGAAGATGCTCCCGGTTCAGCACGCGTCCCCGGTTGGTCATGAGGTACTTGAGCAACTCGTATTCCCGGTAGGTGAGGTCGATGAGCTCCCCATCCAGGCGCACCTCGTAGCGGGGGTCGTCGATGTGGAGGCCGGCCACCTCCAGGCCGCCCGGTGCACTTTCTCTCTCGGAGGCGGCGAGCAGGCGGCGGACCCGGAAGAGGAGCTCTGCCGGGCGGATGGGCTTGGCGATCAGGTCGTCGGCGGGAAGGGGGCTCGGCAGCGCGCCCACCCGCTCCAGCGGGGCGATGGCCAGCAGGGGCCCCTCGCAGAACCGCCTCAGCTCCTCGAGCGAGGGCAGCTCCGGGTGGAGGTCAAGGGCCACCAGGCCCGGGTCTTTCGACTTCAGGAGGGAGAGGCCCGTCTCTGCGTCCGAGGCCGTGGCCACTTGGTGGCCGCCACCCCGCAAGAGGCGGACCATCTGCTCGGTCGTCCCACCGTCGAGGCTCAGGAGCACGATGCGGGCCATGGAGCGCTCGTGCGCGCCGAGGGGACCCCCCTCAGCTCGCCGCCAGGTGCTTGGTCAGGGTCACCAGGCTCTCCAGGTTGTGGGCGGCCAGGAACTCGTCCACGTAGGGCAGGGCGGTCCGCATCCCCCGGTCGATGGGGCGGTAGCCGGGGCTCCCCAGGAGGGGGTTGAGCCAAATGAGCCGGTGGCACATCCGCCGCAGCCGCTCCATCTCCTGGGCGAGGAGCTGGGTGTCCCCCCGGTCCCAGCCGTCACTGATGATGAGCACCACGCTGCGGCTGTTGAGCAGGTGGCGGCCGAAGCGGAGGTTGAACTCGCGCAGGCACTTGCCGATCTGGGTCCCCCCCGACCAGTCGTGCACCTCGCTGGCCAGGCGCTCCAGGGCGAGGTGGATGTCCCGGCGGCGGAGGTAGGGGGTGGCCTCGGTGAGGCGGGTGCTGAAGACGAAGGTGCGCAACGAGCGGATCTCGCGCTGAAGGCTGTAGAGGAACTGGATGAGGAAGTGGCTGTAGCTGTCCATGGAGCCGCTCACATCGCAGATGAGCACGATCTGGGTCTTCTGGATGCGGCGCCGGCGGCGGTAGAGCTTGATGACCTCTCCGCCGTGGCGGATGCTCCGATGGAAGCTGCGGCGCAGGTCGAGCTCTCGGGCCCAGACGTGCGGCCGGCGGCGGCGGCTCACCTTGGTGGCCAGCTTCGGCACGAGCTGGGCGATGAGGCGTCGGAGGATGGAGACCTGGTCGGGCTGGAGGTTCGAAAAATCCCTCCGGGCGAGCACTTCGTAGGGGCTCCAGCTGGGCGTCTCCCCCTCGGGGACCTCCTCGGGCTCGAGAGCTTTTCCTTCCTCCTCGCCCTCGGAGGGGGCGGCCTCCCCTCCCTCCTCCTCGGGACCTTCCTCGCCCCCCTCCTTGGGGGCCGCGGGCCGGGGCTCGCGGAGGGCGCTCTCGGCCAGGTCGAGGGCCTCGTCGGGGGGGATCTCGACCCTCTCCCCCTCCGTCTCGGGCGGCGCGGCCTCCTCACCCAGGCCGCCCCAGTAGGCGGCGAAGAGGGCGTCGAAGGGGGCGAGTTCGTCCCGCGCGGAGGTCAAGTTTGCCCGGCAGATGAGGTAGAGGTTGCGCCGGTCGGAGATGTCCAGGTAGGGGAGGCTGCGGAAGATATCCAGGATGTGGCCTGTTGTGACCTTTAAGCCCGAGCGCCGGAGGAGCTGACAGAAGCCGATGAGCTCCCCGTGGAGGCCGGCTCCGGGGTGGCGGATCCGGCGAGGGCGCGCCCGCGAGCGCGGGGGGGGAGACGGGTAGGGGGGAGCTTCCACTTCTCAGCAGCGCTGCGCTCCGGCCACAGCCCCCGCCACGAGGCTCTCCAGCCCCTCCGCCTCGACGCGCCGGATGTCCTCCTGGTACTTCAGGATGCAGCCCAGGGTCTCCCGCACCGCCTCGGGGTCGAGCTCGGAGCGGTGGAGCGCAATGAGGGCCTGGGCCCAATCCAACGTCTCCGCGATGCCGGGCCGCTTGTAGAAGTCCATCTCCCGCATGCGGCCCATGAAGCGGCAGAGCTGCCCGGCGAGGACGCGGGGGACATCCGGCACCTTGGCGAGGACGATCTCCATCTCCTTCTCGAAGGAGGGGTAGTCCACCCAGACGTAGAGGCAGCGGCGCTTGAGGGCGTCGTGGATCTCCCGGGTGCGGTTCGAGGTCAGGACCACCACCGGGCGGGCCTCTGCCTTCACCGTCCCCAGCTCCGGGATGGTGATCTGGAAGTCGGAGAGGACCTCGAGGAGGAAGGCCTCGAACTCCTCATCCGCGCGGTCGACCTCGTCAATGAGCAGGACGGGCGGCCGGTCCCAATGATCCTGGATGGCCCGAAGGAGGGGGCGCGAGATCAGGAACTCGCGGCCGAAGATGCTCTCCTCCAGTTTCTTCTTCGACCCTCCGGACGCCTCCTCCATCTTGATGTGGAGGAGCTGCTTGGTGTAGTTCCACTCATAGAGGGCGGCGTTGGCGTCCAGACCTTCGTAGCACTGGAGGCGGATGAGGTGCGTCTTGAGGGCGCCCGCCATCACCTTGGCCACCTCGGTCTTCCCCACCCCGGCCTCTCCCTCCAGGAAGACGGGCTTCTCCAGGGCGAGCGCCAGGTAGAGGGTGGTGGCCAGGGAGCGGTCGGCGATGTAGTTCTGCTCCCGCAGCGCCTCCTGGACCCTCTCGACGGTGTTCAGACTGTGGGCGAAATTCTTCCGCTTTCCGTTCGGCATGGCTCTCCCCGTCCCGCCGGAAACATCACTACCCCCTATATCTTCTCAGAAAAGAGCCCTCCTTTCCAGCGGCAGCTGGGGGGAGAGTCCTCCCCCTCAACGCTTGCGCGCCGCCTGGAGCTCCCGGGAGGTGGCCTCGATGGCGTCGATGATCTTCACGTAGCCCGTGCACCGGCACAGGTTCCCCGCGATGCCCGCCTTGATGTCCTCGCGGGTGGGGTTGGGGACCTTGTCCAGGAGGGCCCTGGCGGAGATGAGGATGCCGGGGGTGCAGAAACCGCACTGGATGGCCCCCAGGTCGATGAAGTTGCGCTGGAGGGGGTGGAGGTGGTCGGCCGTGCCGAGCCCCTTGACGGTCATCACCTCGCGCCCCTCCGCCTGGAGGGCGAGCACCATGCAGGCGTTGACGGCCACGCCGTCCAGCATCACCACGCAGGCCCCGCAGTCGCCCATCTCGCAGCCGTTCTTCACCTCCGTGAAACCCTGGTCGCGGAGGAAGTAGAGGAGCGTGGTGTGGGCGGAACACTCCCCTTCCGCCGGCTGGCCGTTCACGCGCATGCGCACCCGGGGCCGGGGTGGCTCCTTCCTCCTGGGAGCTCGCCGCCTCGGGGCTTTCTTGGCGACAGCCATGGGAATTCGCCTCCCTGGCAGCAACCCCCGCAGGGGGCCCCCTCAGGCCACCTCCAGGGGGATCTGGAGCGCCTGGCAGATGAGCCGGCGCGTGAGCACCTCGCACATGAGGCGCCGGTATTCGGCCGAGCCGCGGATGTCGTCGATGGGGCGGCTCGCCGCGGCCGCCTCCTCCCCTGCCTTCTGGGCCTGGGCCCTCTCGACCCTCTCCCCCTCCAGCACCCCCTCCGCCCTCCGCACCCGGAGGGGGATGGGGGCCACCGCCCCGAGGGAGATGCCCGCCTCCCGACAGCTCTTCCCGTTCATCCCGAGCACCACGGCGGCGCTCACGACCGAGATGGCCATGGCGTTGCGCCGGCCCAGCTTGTAGTAGCCCCAGCGCATGTTCCGCACCTTGGGGAACTCCACCTCGGCGATGAGCTCGCCGGGCTGGAGGGCCACCTTGCGGTAGTCGAGGAAGAACTCCTCCATGGGGATGACCCGCCCCCCCCGCGCGCTGCGCACCTTGACCCGGGCCTTGAGGGCAAGGAGGGGAGGGGCGATGTCCGCCGCAGGAGAGGCATCCACGATGTTCCCCGCCACGGTGGCGCGATTGCGAATGGGCGGGCCCGCGAATTTCTCCGCCATCGCGCAGAGCACGGGCGCGTAGCGGCGGATGAGCTTGTTCTCCAGCAGATCCGTGCAGGTGGTCAGGGCGCCCATCTTGATGGCAGCTTTCGTCTCCCGCACGTAGCGGAGCGCCTTCACCCGCATGAGGTCCACCACCAGGTCGGGCCAGTATGTTCGGTGCCGGAGGTCAGGACAGACGTTGGTCCCCCCGGCGATGAGCTTGTAGTTCAACCCCCGGGGCCTGATGGCTTCCAATACCCTCTCCACCGTCCTGGGGGCGACAAACTCGAATCCGCGCATGCGCCCTTCCCTCGCGCCAGCGCCCGGGAGTTTCCCTTGTGGTGATGCCCCGCGGAGGCCCTCCCGCAGGCCCTCCCCCTCAAAAGCTGGCCCTCTCCTATCAGAAAGGGCGGGAGGCGTCAAGCGAACCGACCGATTGCGCCGGCAGGGACCAAAAACTACAATAGGGGCGAGAAATTACAAGGCGGGACAGATGGGCCCGGGACGGCCGGACCGGGAGGGGATGAGCGCAGGGATTGAAGGGGGTTGTTGCGACCGATGGAGCCCGCGCGCAAGCGGTTGGCCTTCGGGACGCTGGGATGCAAGCTTAACCAGTTCGAGACCGAAGCCATGCGCGCCCTCTGCCTCCAGGAGGGGATGGAGTTGGTCCCCTTCGAGGAGGAGGCGGACATCTACGTCGTCAACACCTGCACCGTCACCGAGAACGCCGACCGGGAGTCCCGCCAGCTCGCCCGTCGGGCC
>JBHIBR010000180.1:0-4766 GCA_046759145.1 Nitrospinota bacterium
GGGATCGGCGGCCACCGGGACGTCGTGGAGGACGTCACCCTCCCCATTGCGCGCGTCCGGACCTGGGACGACCTCGTGGTCAGCATCCCCAACAAGGAGGCCGCCAACAAGGTGGTGGTGAACTGCACCGTCCTGGAGTGGATCTGTCTGCGGGTCCCCTTTCTCCGAGCTCCCCCCTCCGCAGGTGGTGATGATGGCACTGGGGGACTCGGGGTGAAGATGGAGCTGCGGGGTTGGATCAAGAATCCCTACCGGGTACAGCGGTTGCCGGCGGGGTGGGTCGAGGAGGTGAAGGAGCGGCTCGACGAGGCTGGCATCCGGATCCCTTACTCCCACCCTTCGCTCTACGTGGAGCAAGTGCTCCCCCCGGGCCTGCCGGGGGCGAGGGCGCCCAGGGCCGGCTAGCCTGCGGGCCGCACCGTGGGGAAGGCGGTGCGGAGCACCACCCCTTGGCCTTTTCGCCCTGCCTGGGGTATATGGCATGAGAGCGTGTTTCCTCATCGGGGTGGCCCTTCACGGGCGGGGGAGGAGGATGTGCCATGCGCCTTGCCAGCCTTCGGGTAGTGGGGGTCCCCCTCCTGCAGGAGCGCGTGGGCGTCCAGCTCTCGGACGGCCGTTGGCTTGACGCCAATCTGGCCTACGCGGGCTACCTGGGGGCTCACGGGAAGACGGCGCGCCCCCAGGCCGCAGCCGACGCTTATCTCCCCCCCGACATGGTGGCCATCATCCGGGGAGAGGCGGGGAGCCTCTCTCTCCTCCGCGCCCTGTTCGACTGGGGAGAGGAGCGGGTCAGCAAGGGGGAGGAGCCCCTGGGTCCCAACGGAGAGCGGGTTGCCTTCCGGGAGGAGGAACTCCGCTGGCTGCCGCCCGTGCCCAGGCCCGGCAAGGTGATCGCCCTCGGCCTCAACTTCCGGGATCACCTGGCGGAGGGGGGCCCCCTCCACAAGGAGCCACCCTTCCCCATGGGCTTCGTCAAGGTGACTTCCTCCCTCGTGGGGCACCGGGAGCCCATCCTCGTCCCCCGGGACTCGCGGGCGGTGGACTACGAGGTGGAGCTCGCCGTGGTGGTCGGGGCCCGCTGCAAGGGGGTGCGCCGCGAGCGTGCCCTGGAGCACGTCTTCGGCTACACCATCTTCAATGACGTGAGCGAGCGGGAGATCCAGATCCCCGAGTTCGGGGTGGGTCTCATCAACCTGGGAAAGAACCTGGACACCTTCGGGCCCATGGGCCCCTGGGTCGTCACCGCCGACGAGCTGTCCGACCCGGATGGCCTCGAGCTCGAGCTCTGGGTGAACGACGAGGAGGCGCCCCGCCAGCGGTCCAACACGCGCCATCTCGTCTTCGACATCCCCCGCATCCTGGAGCACTGGTCCCAGCAGAGCCTCGAGCCGGGCGACATCCTCACCACGGGTACCCCGGGCGGTGTGGCCATCTTCCACAAGCCGCCCGATCCCTGGTATCTGAAGCCCGGAGATGTGGTCCGGGCCCGCGTGGAGGGGGTGGGCGTTTTGGAGAACCCCGTGCGGCAGGCGCCGTGAGCGAAGGAGGAGCAGCCGGCGCCTGAAGAGTCGGCCCGGCACTGGGTCACGCGGAACTCCCTCTCGGCGCGCCGAAGTGTGCGGCCTGCTCCCTGTCCCGAAATGCACCTTCCTTGTGAAGCCAAGGCGAAGCGGCCCTGTTGCGATAGGCGGGGCGGGCCCTTAGAATTTCGGCCTGTTCGCCGGACGGGCACTGCGGCCACCCCCTTTGTTGGCATTTCTGGGGTGTAACTGAGGGGGCCTAGCTGGCGGGCGCGACGGAGTTTCCTCTCACCCGCTGAGGAGAAAGGGGGAGCCGGATAGGGGACATGGTCCGCAAGCGAGGTTTCCGCATCGGCATCGACACGGGCGGCACCTTCACCGACGTAGTCGGGGTGCGGGTGGACACGGGCGAGGTGTTCACAACCAAGACCCCCACCACGCCGGAGGACTACTCGGAGGGCCTGCTGCGGGGCGTGCGGAAGATCCTTGCCCTCGCGAAGGCGAGGGGGCGCGACGTCCTCGGCGTCTACCACGGCACCACGGTGGCGACGAACACCATCCTGGAGCGCCGCTTCGAAGGGCTGGGCCTGGTGGTCAACCGGGGCTTTCGCCACTTGCTCTCCGTGGGCCCACAGAAGGCGTCGGCGGGGTTCGCCGACGCCTACTTCGCCCCCAAGCTGGAGCCCTTGGTGCCCCTGGAGAGGGTCCAGGAGGTGGGGGGGAGGCTCGGCCCTCAGGGCGAGGAGCCGGAGCCGCTAGATGAGGAAGGGGTGCGCCGCGCCGCGCGCTTCTTCCGGCAAGAGGGGGTCGGGGCGGTCGGCGTGTGCCTGCTCCACTCCTACGCGAACCCGCGCCACGAGGAGCGCGTGAAGGCCATCTTCGCGGAGGAGTGCCCTGAGATCTTCCTCTCCATCAGCAGCGAGGTGCTCCCCGAGCCCGTGGAGTACGAGCGCTGCGTCACCACCTTGATGGACGCCTGCATCAAGCCCCCCGTGAAGCGCTACCTGGAGCGGGGCGCGGGCCGGGTGGAGGAGGCCGTGGGAGCGGTCCCCTTCCTCGTGATGAAGAGCAACGGGGGTGTAGCGAGCGTACCCGAGGTGGTCCAGAGACCCATCGCCACCGTCCTCTCGGGTCCTGCCGCAGGCGCCCTCTCGGCAGCGTTCATGGGGAGGCTCTCGGGTTATCCCAACCTCATCACCCTGGACGGAGGGGGCACGAGTACCGACGTGGCCGTCGTGGAGGGGGGGGAGGCTCGCCGCACCACACGGGGGAGCCTGGGGGATTCCCCCCTCAAGGCGCCCATGGTGGACGTGGTGAGCATCGGCACGGGCGGAGGTTCCATCGCCTGGAAGAGCCCCGAGGGGCGGCTCCACGTGGGGCCCCGGAGTGCGGGCGCGGAGCCGGGCCCGGTCTGCTACGGAAAAGGGGGCCGCGAGCCTACCCTCACCGATGCCAACCTCGTCCTGGCGCGCTCGCCCCTGAGCCTGGCGGGGGGCGAGGTGGCCTTGAACAAGGCGCTCGCCATGCGCGCCATGCGCTCACTGGCCCGGGAGTTTGGCATGGACCCCCTGGAGATGGCGGCGGGGGTCGTGGAGATCGCCGCCTGGAACCAGGCCCACGCCATCCGCCGCGCCACCGTGCGGCGGGGTTTGGACCCGCGGGATTACGCCCTGATGGCCTTCGGAGGCTCGGGGCCGCTCCAGGCGGGCATCGTGGCCGACGTGCTCGCCATCGACACTCTCATCGTGCCCCCCTCGCCGGGCACCCTCTCCGCCTTCGGCCTCGAGGTGGTGGATATTCAGAACGACTACGTCGTCCCCCATCGCCAGGTCGAGGGAGCCCTCGACGCCGAGGCCCTCACCTTGGTCTTCCAGGAGCTTGAGCGGCGCGCCGTGGAGGACCTGGTGCGGGAAGGAGTGCCTCCCCATCGGCAGGTGCTCCGGAGGAGCATGGACCTTCGATACCGGGGAGAGGGCCAGGAGCTCTCGATGGACGTCCCCGGGGGATATCTGGGCCCCCAGAGCCTGGCGGAGACCCTGGAGGCTTTCCATCGGCGTTACCTGCGGCTTTTCACCTACAACTTCCGTGGCCTCCATCCGGTAGAGGTGGCGAGCCTGCGGCTCACCGCCGTGGGCCTCACCGACCCGCCCGAGCTTCCCATCCTGCCGGCCGGGGGGGCCGACCCCGCCGATGCGTACAAGGGCGCTCGGCTCGTCTGGTTCAGGGAGTGCGGAGGTTTTGTGGACACGCCCGTCTTCCAGCGGGAGCGCCTTCTGGATGGCCACCGCATCGAGGGCCCCGCCGTGGTGGAGAGCTTCGGCTCCACCGCCGTCATCTTCCCCACCCAGCAGGCCCGGGTGGACCGCTACGGCCAGCTCATCGTCGAGTTCCGGGGGCCCAAGCTGTGAACGTAAGCCCCGTCATCGGCGAGATCGTGGAGGGAGCCCTCCGCGCGGCGGAGGAGGAGATGGAGGAGCTCATCGGGCGCACCGCCCGCTCCTCTCCCATCCGGGACCTCCACGATTTCCGGGCTGCCGTCTTCGACGAGTTCGGCCACAAGCTGCTCGGCCGGACCTACGGGGCGCTGGTGGAGCCCGTCTTGGAGGTCTTCCCCCGCGGGGCCGTGCGCCCGGGAGACATCTTCCTCCACAACGATCCTCACCTGGCCCAAGGGGGAGTAGGCCGGCCTGCGGAGCTGTGCCTCACCGCTCCTGTGTTCGCCGAAGGGGCGGCCATTGCCTTCGTCCAGGTGTTTGGGACTTACGAGGACATGGGAGGGCAACTTCCCGGGGGCCTCCCCACCGATGCGACCGAGGGCTTCCACGCCGGCATCCTCCTCCCCCCCGTGCGGCTCTATGAAGGGGGGAAGCTCTGCGAAGACATCCTTCGGGTGCTGCTCCGAAATTCCCGCACGCCGGAACAGCTACGGGCGGACCTGACGAGCCAGGCGGGTGCCTGTCGGAGGGGGGCGGCCCGGCTGGAGGAGCTCTTCCGCCGGTACGGGGCTCTCACCGTCCAGGCCGCCTTCGCCGACCTGCTCGCCAGCTCCGAGCGCGCCTTCCGGGAGGAGCTCCTGAGCCGCCTTCCCGAGGGGGGAGAGTGGGAGGCGGTGGACTTCGTGGAGGAGGACGGTGTGGAGCCCGGCCGTCCCCACCGCGTCGCCGTGAGGCTCCGGAGGGAGGCAGACCGCCTGACCCTGGACCTCTCGGGCACAGGCCCGCAGGCCCGAGGCCCCATCAACCTCCC
>JBHIBR010000181.1:0-4758 GCA_046759145.1 Nitrospinota bacterium
TCGGGGCGTGGCGCAGGCTGGTAGCGCGCCTGCTTTGGGAGCAGGAGGTCGGAGGTTCAAATCCTCTCGCCCCGACCAGAAAAATCAGGGGGTTGGCGGAGAGGGAGGAAGGGCTGTCTTCAAGTTGCCGAGGTAGCGGATGGCCGGAAACGTGAAAATTGCCGTTCCTGCCGACCGGATCGCCGCCTTTTGCCGCTGCCACCACATTCGCAAGCTCTCCTTTTTCGGCTCGGTCCTGCGGGATGACTTCCAGGCCGGGAGCGATGTGGATGTCCTGGTGGAATTCGAGCCTGAGCAGACGGTGGGGCTCATCCGCTTCGCGGGGATCGAGCGGGAGCTTTCCGAGCTCCTCGGCCGAAAGGTGGACCTGCTCACGGAAGGTTTTCTCAGCCGCTATTTCCGGGACGAGGTGCTGAGAGAGGCGGAAGTCCTGTATGTCGCACCATAGCGACATCATCCGCCTGCGGCACATGCTCGACCATGCCCGGGAGGCGGTGGAACTCACTCAGGGCAAGAAGCGCGGTAACTTAGACGATGATCGATTGCTACAACTCGGTCTCGTGCGGTTGGTGGAGATCCTCGGTGAAGCCGCGGGGCGGGTATCTAAAGAATTCCGGGGGAGACATCCCTCCATTCCGTGGGAAGATGTGGTCAGCATGAGAAACAAGCTCATCCACGAGTACGACCGAGTGGACCTGGATATTCTTTGGGATACCGTGACGGACGACCTCCCCCGCCTGATAAAGGAGCTGGAAAAGGGCCTTCCGCCGGGTCAACCCTGATGCTGCTCCGTTAGTCCTCCGTCTCACGGGGATTTGCGGAGAAGGAGAGACCACCTTTGGCAGCAGGAGGTCGGAGGTTCAAATCCTCTCGCCCCGACCAGCAGCGAGGGAGAGGGCGCCGCGAGGCGCCCTTTTTGTATGGATCGGGAGAGTCAGCTTCAGCCGGCCAGGAATTGGTAGCCGTAGCCCGCCAGGAGGGAGCCTGCGAAGCTCACCCCCAGGTAGAGCAGGAAGGTCTCCCGCCGCACCAGGGCCGCAACCGCCACCATGGCGGGTATGGTGGTGACGGGTCCGGCGGTGAGGAAAGCGAGCGCCGCGCCGGGCCCCATGCCGGCCTCCAGGAGGCCCTCGGCGATGGGGATGGCGCCCGCCGCCGTCACGTAGAGGGGGACTCCCACTGCGGTGGCGAGCGGGATGGCCCAGGCGCTCTCCCCCCCCAGGAGTCCCCTCACCCACCCGTCGGGCAGGTAGAAGACGATCAGGGCCTCCAGGGCGAAGGCGATGAGGAGCCACTTCCCCAGGAAGAGGCTCAAGGAGCCGGCCTCCCGCAGAAAACGGATGCCGAAGGAAGGGGCCTCTCCCCCGCCTCCCCCGCCGCCTCCGCCCCCCGAAGCCGCGCAGCCGAACCCTCCGCGGAGCTGGCCCTGGAGCCGTCCCCGGCGTCCCAGGGCATAGGCCAGATAACCCGCACCCGCGCCCAGAAGCAGGGCCACTGCCAGCCGGGCAAGCGCCATGGGCGTCCCCAGCACCCCCCAGGTGAGGATGAAGGTGGAGGGGCTCATCAAGGGGGAGCTCACCCAGAAGGCCATGATGGGGGCGAGGGGGACCCCCGCCGCGAGCATCCCGCCGACTACGGGGATCACGCCGCACGAGCACAGGGGGCTCAGCGCGCCGAAGGCAGCCGCCCCCGCGACCGCCACCCTCTCCCGCGCGCGGAGGGCGCCCCGCCGGCGCTCCGCCCAGCCTCCCGCCGCCGCGGCGGCGGCCAGGGTGACGCTCAGGAGGAAGTAGGGGAGGATTCTCCAGGACACTCCGAGCACGAACCCCCCGATGCGCCACACCTCCGCAGCGAGGGCGCTGGGCGGATATTGGAACAGGCGCGTGGCGAGCGCCGCCAGAAGCAGAGCCGCCACAGAGGCCCAGAGGGCCCGTCGCCAGAGGAGGGCTCCCTCGGCGGCAGCCCCCATCCTCTCCCTCTCGGCCGGCGCGGCGCCCCCGCCCCCGCTCCGGCCTCCCGCGCAGCAACCCCGGTGGGAGCTCTCAACCAGCACGCCTTTTCCCTCTGTCCCTTTCTCCGTCCGCGCCATGAGGGCCTCCAACCCAGGCAACGGGGGCATCCCTCCCCCTTCTCCTTCCGAGGGGGAGGGATTCTATCCCATTTCCCTGTGGGCCTCTTTCCCCTGTGGGGGACGCACCAGCTCCCGGATGGCGAAGAGCAGCCTCTCCCGCTGAGACGCTGGCAGCCGCCGCAGCGCGGTCCGGGCGCGCTCGCGAAGCTCTCGCTCGTGCCGGCGCACCAGCGCTCCTCCCTCCTCGCTCAGTCCTACACAGCAGACCCTTCGGTCCTCGCGGCGGAAGTACCGGATTACGAGCCCCCGGGCGACCAGGGTCTCCGTCAGGCGCGTCGCCCCGCTGGGCGTGAGGCCGAGGAGGTGGGCCAGCTCTCTCATGGGGAGCTTCCGCCCCGCCTCCAGGGCCCGGAGGGCGTACCACTGGTTGGGCGTGAGGCCATGGGAGCGGATGGCCTCCCGGTCCCGCATGCGGCAGCTCTCCAACAGACTCTCCACCGCCCGAAGGAAGCTATCGGTCTGCCTGGGAAGGGCTGCCGGTGCCATCGGGTCCAATTCCTTTGCCTTAGTCAAATGTTGCCTCAATCAAATATATGCCCTCCTGGCTCCGCCGTCAAGGGAAATCTCTCTCCCGGCTTGTTTCGCCCGAAGCCACGGACTATACTGGAGGCAAATCTCAGGGCTACGTACCGGAAGCATTTGCCCTCTGGCCCTCTCCCGCGAGTGGGGTTCCCATGGCCGCCATCCCTCTGGAAGAGGTGCCGGAAGAGGCCGCGACGGGTCACATCCGGGAGACTTTCGAGGACATCAAGGGCTGCCTCCGGGTCACCACGGTCAACCTCCTCTACCGGACCCTGGCGAAGCACCCCGCCTACCTCGTGGCGGCCTGGGACCAGCTGCGGCCGAACGTCACTACCCTCTTCTTCGAGCGCGTGGCGGAGAAGGTCCGCCGGACCATGGTCCCTCCCCTCTCGCCCGACCTGCCCAACCACGAGGAGGAGCTCGAAGAGCTGGGCTACACCGATGAGCAGATCCGCCAGGTCGGGGGCGTCATCGACGTCTTCAACTACGTCAACCCGAAGAACCTCATCGTCGCCTCCGCCCTCAAGGCATCCCTCGAGGGATTTCCGGTGGGAGGGGTGAAGCCGGGGGACGCGCGCGAGCTGGAGCCCCTGCCCGAGGGCCCGCCCGAGGGGATGGAGACCCCCACCCTTGTGGGCCCGGACGAGGCGCAGGGCCAGGCCCGGGAGGCCTTTGAGGCGCTCCGCGCCTGGTATGGGGGGTCGGCCGTCGGGAGCGTCTACCGGGCGCTCGGTCGCTGGCCCGAGTACCTGGCGCGGGCTGTGGACCTCATCGTCCGAGAGACCCAGATGAAGGGGTTCGACATCACCGTCAACCTCTCCCAGCAGGCCGCCCTCTCGGCCGCACAGCAGTTTCCCTTCCCCATCGCCCTGAGTCGGGAGAAGGTGCGCCAGATGGGCTATGGGGAGGAGGAGGTGGACCTCATCGGCCGAAAGCTCGACCGCTTCATCCTCTTTATCCCGCGCACGAACACGAGCCTCCTCATCCTGAGGGCGGCTCTCTTGGGGGAAGGGCGGGTGAAGAACAACCCCTTCCCGCTGCCCCAGCTGCGCTGACCCGTCAGGAGCCCCCCATGACCACCGCCGTGGCGCCCGAGGTGTTCGTCAGCGACGAGGTCCTCCGCGAGATGATGTACATGTCCATGCGGCGGGCCTGCTCCACCATCCCGAAGGACATCCAGGCCGCCGTCCGGCGCAACCTGGAGATGGAAAAGAACGAGATCCCCCGCTTCCACCTCCTTACCACCCTCCAGAACTACGAGCGTTCGGAGGAGGTGGATGGCCTCCTGTGCACAGACACGGGGTGGCCCCTCTACTACGTGAAGGCGGGGGACAACGTGCGCCTCGAGAAGGGGTGGAGCTCTCTCTATGAGGCGGCCCGCTACGCGGTGCGCCGCTGCAGCGCGGAGGCCCGGCTGCGGGTCACCATGGTGGACCCCCTGAGCCGGCGGATCACCACCGACAACGTGGGCCCCTTCATCCCGCAGGTGGAGGTGCGCTTCGACGCCGGAATAGAAGAGCTCCAGGTGCTGGCCGCCCCCAAGGGGGGAGGCGCGGAGATCTGGGGCTCCTTCTACCGGCCCCTCATGGTGGCCGACGGGACGGCCGGCATCTACAAGTTCTGCCTGGACGCCTACCGGGAGAGCCACAAATACGGCAAGGCCTGTCCTCCCACCGTCGTCGGCATCGGGATCGGCGGCACGCCGGACCTCTGCATGCGGCTGGCCAAAGAGGCGTGCCTCCTTCGCCCCGTGGGCGACCGCCACCCCGACCCCCGCGTGGCCAACATGGAGGAGGAGCTCATCGACGCCTTCAACTACTGTGGGATGGGGCCCATGGGGATGGGGGGCGAGTCGGGCTCCATGGACGTCCACATCGAGATCGCCGTCACCCACACCGCCGCCACCTGCATCGCCTTCAACACCCAGTGCCAGGTGGGACGCCGGGCGGTGGCGAAGTACGGCCTCTCGGGCGCCATCGGGTACGACGACATCCTGGACTGGGTCCGCCGCTGAGTGCCGAGATGGAGAGCCGCACCTTCGAGCTGCGCATCCCGCTGGAAGAGGAGCGGATTCGCGAACTGAGGACGGGCGACGCCGTCTACCT
>JBHIBR010000182.1:0-4726 GCA_046759145.1 Nitrospinota bacterium
GAGGGGCGCTTCCCCGAGGCCGAGGTGAAGCGGGCGGGGGCGCTGGGTTTTTTCGGCCTCACCATCCCCCAGGAGTATGGAGGCGGGGGCGAGGGGGCCTTGAGCCTGGCCGCGGTGATGGAGGAGATGGCCCGGGCGGACGCCTCCTTCGCCCTCACCCTGGCCGCACACCTGGGCCTGTGCGCCGCCCAGATCCTCCTGGCGGGGAGTGAGGAGCAAAAGGCCCGCTATCTCCCCCTCCTCGCCCGGGCCGAGGAGCTGGGCGCGTGGGCGCTCACCGAGCCGGGTGCGGGGAGCGACGCGGCCGCCCTGCGAAGCCGGGCGACGCCCCGCGAGGGGGGTTGGACGCTATCGGGGACGAAACTCTTCGTGAGCCAGGGGGCCCGCTTTGGGGTCGCGGTGGTGATGGCGAAGAGCGACCCGGCCAGGGGCCGCCGGGGCATCTCGGCCTTCCTGGTGGAGGGCTCCGACCCCGGCCGCACGAGCCGCCTCATCGGGGGGAAGCTGGGGATGCGCTCCTCGGAGACGGCGGAGATGGCCTTCGAGAGCTGTCCCCTGGCGGCGGGACGCCTCCTGGGCCGGGAGGGAGGGGGCTACGAGGATGCCATGCGGGTGCTGGATGAGGGGAGGATAGGCATCGGCGCCCTCGCCGCGGGCGTGGGAAGCGCCGCGCTGGAGACGGCCCTTCGCCACGCCAAGGAGCGGGAGGCCTTCAGGGGGCCCATCGCCCGGCTCGGGGCCATCCGGAACATGCTGGCGGACTCAGCCACCGAGCTCGAGGCCGCCCGACTCCTGGTCTGGCGGGCGGCGGCGCTCAAGGACGCGGGCCGGGAGTTCCGCCGCGAGGCCAGCATGGCGAAGCTCTTCGCGAGCGAGGCCGCCCTGCGCGCAGCCGACCGGGCGCTCCAGATCCACGGGGGCTACGGCTACATCGACGAGTACCCGGTCCAGCGCTACTATCGCGACGCCCGCCTCTTGACCATCGGCGAGGGCACGAGCGAGGTCCAGCGGCGCATCATCGCCCGCGAGACGCTGGGCCTCTGAGGCAAGCGGTGAGCGAGGCCCCCTTTAGCGAGAGCCTCCGCCGCCTCTTCTCGGGCGACAGCCGGGCGGCCGCGCGCCTCATCAGCCGGGTGGAAGACGGCGACCCCTCCGTGCGCGAGGAGTTGAAGGCCATCTACCGCCGCGGAGGAGGCGCCCACGTCGTGGGCGTCACCGGCCCCCCGGGGGCGGGCAAGAGCACCCTCGTGGACCGCCTGATCCCTCTCTACCGCGCCGAGGGGAAGCGCGTGGGCGTGGTGGCGGTGGACCCCACAAGCCCCTTCACCGGCGGGGCCATCCTGGCCGACCGGGTGCGCATGGGCGCCCACTACACCGACCCGGGCGTCTTCATCCGCAGCATGGCCACCCGGGGCCACCTGGGGGGTCTGGCCCGGGCCACCGGCGATGCCGTCCACATCCTGGACGCCCTGGGACGGGAGGTCATCTTTGTGGAGACGGTGGGAGTGGGTCAGGGAGAGGTGGAGATCATGGGCCTCGCTGAGACGACCCTCCTCGTCCTCGCCCCCGGGGCGGGGGACGAGGTGCAGGCGGCCAAGGCGGGCATCCTCGAGATCGGGCACGTCTTCGTCGTGAACAAGGCCCGCCGCGAGGGGGCCGACCGGACGGTGCGGGAGCTGGAGGAGATGCTGGATTTCCCTTTCCAGCCGGGAGACGGCCGCTGGCGCCCCCCCGTCCTCAGGTGCGAGGCGCTCGCGAACGAGGGGGTGGAGGAGGTGGCGAGGCAGGCCGAGGCCCACCGGGCCTTCCTCGCGGAGAGCAGCTCCGGGGACTTAGCGCGCGGAGAGCGGGCGCGTCTCGAGCGCGCCCGGAGGGAGCTCCTCGAGACCCTCCGGGAGGCCGGCACCGAGCGCCTGTGGCAAAAGCTCGAGGCCTCGGGCCGCTGCGAGGCAGTCCTCGCCGCCCTCGCCCGCCGCGAGCTTGACCCCTACAGCGTGGCGGAGGAGCTGATCGGGGGCGGGTGGTTCTAGACGTCTTTCCCTGAGCGGACCCCTTGGTATTGGCCGCCGCGAAGCAGTTCTCCCCGATCACACTCTTTTCCGCGCTTGTCCCTGGCAGAACCCGTTGCTATCCTCCGGGGCATTGCCTTACCCCTCGGGAGCTTCGGCTTTAGGGGAAGACCTCCGGCCCGGGGCTATGCGGCTGAGGGGAAGGTGGGGAGGGGGAGACGGTGCGGGAGGAGCCGGTCCGTTTCTACAGCGGTGGGGAGCGCCTGGAGGGGGCGCTGTTTCTCCCCGAGGAGGCTTCCGCCGCCCGCCCCGGGCCGGGCGTGGTCCTGTGCGCCGGCTTCGGCGGGGTCAAGGAGCTCTACCTCCCCGACAACGCCCGAAGGCTCGCTCAAGCGGGCTATGTCTCTCTCACCTTCGACTACCGCGGATTCGGGGCGAGCGGAGGCAAGCGCGGACGCCTCTTCCCCCTTGCGCAGGTGGAGGACATCCGGAATGCCGTGACGTTCCTGGGCCATCGTCCGGAGGTGGATTCCCGCCGCATCGGCCTCTACGGGACGAGCTTCGGGGGCGCGAATGTGAGTTACGCGGCGGCTCACGACCCGCGGGTAGCGTGCACCGTGAGCGTTGTCGGGATCGGGGACGGGGAGCGTTGGCTCAGGAGCCTCAGGCGGCTCTGGGAGTGGGACGCCTTCCTCGCCCGCGTGGAGGAGGCTCGCAGACGCCGGGTGCTGGCCGGGGAGGAGACCTACGTGGACCCCTTCGAGGTCATGGTCCGCGACCCCGCCACCGAGGCCGAGCACCAGGCGCGGGCGAAGCGGCAGCCCCTTCCCAAGTGGGAGCTCCTGCTCGAGTCGGCCGAGCACATCATCGCCTTCAAGCCCGAGGCGACCGTGGCGCGCATCGCCCCCCGCCCCATCCTCTTCATCCACTCAGAGCGCGACGTCCTGGTTTCGCCCGATGAATCGCGGCGGATGTACGCCGCTTCCGGCGAGCCCAAAAAACTCCTCCTCCTCCCCGGCGCGGCCCACTACGACGTCTACCATCCCCCCACCTTCGACGCCGTCATGGACGCCGCCGTGGGGTGGTACGGCGAGTTTTTGAAGGGGCAGAGAGGGGGATAAAAAGGGAGTCTCTCAACCAGTCCGCTCGGGCAGATGCGGTCTTTGCGGGGAGGTGTCCTCCATGCCGAAGATGACGGGTGCGCGGTTTCTGGCAGAGGCCTTGAAGGGCTACGGGGTGACCCACGTCTTCTTCGTCCCCGCCATCCTCAGCCGCACCCTGGCGGAGATGGAGGAGAGGACGGAGATCCGGCGCATCCTCACCCACGGGGAGAAGGCGGCGGCCTACATGGCGGACGGCTACGCGCGGGCCTCCCGCCGGCCCGGGGTGTGCATGGCCCAGACGGTGGGGGCGGCGAATCTCGCGGCGGGCCTGCGGGACCCCTATCTGGCGGGCTCCCCGGTGGTCGCCCTCACCGGAGGGAGGACATCGCTCACCAAGCACCGCGGCGTCTACCAGGAGATCGAGGACTTCTCTCTCTTTGACCCGGTCACCAAGTTCAACGCTCAGGTGGACTGCGTCGAGCGCTTTCCCGACCTCCTGCGGCAGGCCTTCCGGGCGGCCGCCACGGGGGGGCCGAGGCCCGTGCACCTGGAGATCGAGGGGAGCCAGGGGCAGGTAGAGTACGAAGAGGGGGACCTCGAGGTCGTGGTGGAAGAGGGGTTCAGCCGCATCCCCCCCTTCCGGCCCGAGCCTGAGCTGGAGCGGGTCCGGGAGGCGGCCCGCGTCCTGGCGGGCGCGAAGAGGCCCGTCATCGTCGCAGGCGGCGGCGTCCGCGCCTCGGATGCAGGGCGGGAGATGGTGGAGCTTGCCGAGAAGCTCTCCATCCCCGTCGCCACCTCTCTCAACGGCAAGGAGACCATCCCCGGCGACCACCCCCTCTCGGTGGGTGTGGTGGGCCGCTACTCCCGCAAGAGCGCGAACCGCGCCGTGATGGAGGCGGACCTCGTCTTCTTCATCGGGAGCCGCACCGCGAGCATGGTGACCCACAGCTGGAAGCTCCCCCCCATCGGGGCCCCCGCCATCCAGCTCGACATCGACCCCGAGGAGCTCGGGAGGAACTACCCCCTCAAGGTCGGCCTCCTGGGGGACGCGAAAGTGACCCTACGCAAGCTCATCGAGGTGTGCGAACCTTTACCCCCTGCCTTCCGGAAGACGTGGGTCGAGCGGGCTCGGGCCATCGTTCGCGAGTGGCGCGAGGAGTTCGCCCCGCTCATGAACTCGGAGGCCGTCCCCATCCGTCCCGAGCGCGTCTGCAAGGAGATCACCGAGCTGCTGCCCCCGGACGCCGTCCTCGTCTCGGACACGGGCCACGCGGGCATGTGGACGGGGGGGATGATCGACCTCACGAAGCCCGGCCAGGGCTACATCCGCTGCGCGGGCTCGCTGGGGTGGGGTCTGCCGGGGGCCCTGGGGGTCAAATGCGCTCTCCCGGACCGGCCTGTGCTCCTCTTCACCGGGGATGCGGGTTTTTGGTATCACATCGCGGAGGTCGAGACGGCCGTCCGCTATGGGATCAATGCCGTCATCCTCGTGAACAACAACGGCTCCCAGAACCAGGAGACGAAGATCTTCGACCGCGCCTACGGGGGAAAGCAGTACGGGAGGGCCTACGAGCTCTGGCAGTTCACCGAAGTGAACTTCGCCAAGGTGGCGGA
>JBHIBR010000183.1:0-4712 GCA_046759145.1 Nitrospinota bacterium
AACTGCAATATGGTGTTGAGGCTCCTGAGTTTGATCGCCCCGAAAAGGGGGTAGTCGCCCCCCGGCTGATCGGGGCGAATATCCACCAGGACGAAATTCTTCGGGCTGGAGCTCGCGAGGGCGTTGAGGGTCTCTCGCTCGGCGTTGCTGAGCGCACGCGGGTCATAGTTGCTGACCAAGACACGCCCGATAGTGCTTTTGGTCAATTCATACGTGCCGTCCTCGTCCACGCGCCGCCATCGGTAGCCTTTCTCCTGCGCGTCGATCAAATCGCCGGCCGATGGCGGGGCGGGCAGCCTGGCGCGCACGGACTCCTCAAAAGAGAGTGTCCCAACAAAAAGCTTTCGGACGGGGTCGGAATTGAGCCAGGCCAGGTGCAAGGCCCTCCGGCGGAACTCTTCGTACTCTTTGGGGCGCGTTGGCGAGTTCAGGATGAACCTCTGGAATGTCCCGTCTCTCCTCTTGATCTCGATCCCGCTCGCCATGAGGCGCATCACCATGTCGAGGGGCGCCCCTTGGATGATCAGGAACTCGAACTTGCTCTCGTCCATCGGGGTCAGGACGCGTTTGGTGAACTCCTCTCCCTGGATGGGGACGATGCTGAGGGTGGGATTCTCCGCCACGCTCGCACCGAGGTTCAGACCGTAGGAGTTGAGCTCAGGGGACTTGAAGAATAGCCCGGTGAACCCAGCCTGGGCACGGTAATCGAAGGTCGCCGCAATGCTCGAGGTGACGGTGAAGTGACCCGGAAGGTCGTTGTGCTTGCGGGCGATGTTGAGCAGCAGCATCTCCCGATCGATCCGGCTGATAGACTCGTCGTACCCCAACACGGCTTCGTGGAGCGCCGTGGGTCCGATGCAGCCGGTGAGGGTGACCATCCAGGCTAGGCAAACCAGAGCCACAGATCGCATCGTGCCTCCACTGAGAAATCGGGCGGGTAAAAGATCGGGCGGGCCTACGAATTATTGCAGAGACTATAGTCCACCCTCGCTGTCCGCGTCCAGGACCTGGTGCCCAAATCGAGGCCACCTCAGTCGAGGAGGGCGTTGTAAATCCAGGCGACGGCGCCCCCGAAGAGGAAGCCGATGACTATGCCCCAGATGGCCCCTGCCAGAACCCCCAGGAACGTCGGGCCGATGCCGGCATAGATGTCCCCGATCAGTTTGATGAATTCGGCCCCCCAGCCGAACAAAGCGGCCGCCGCACCATAGAGCACAAAGACAGCGGCATAGACAATCCCGAAAGCGACCCCGAACTTCACCGCGTGCAGTTTCACAGCGCGCCTCCCCTCTGGCGGTGGACATCCCCCCTACCGCATCCCTGCGTGGACATAGACGATGCCGCGGGTGAGGGGGTAGTGGCGCACGTGGTGGAGGCCTGCGCGCGCCATCATCCCGGAGACCTCCTCCGGCGGGGGCCAGTCGGAGACCGTCTCGGGCAGGTAGTCGTAGGCCGTGGGGTGGCCCGAGATGAGCCGGCCGACGCGGGGGTAGACCTGGCGGAAGTAGAACCGGTAGATGAGGCCGAAGAGGCGCCCCCGGACGGGGCCGAACTCGAGCACCACCACCTCGCCCCCCGGCCGCACCACCCGCGCCATCTCCCTAAGGCCCGCCTCCGGGTCGGTGAGGTTGCGGAGGCCGAAGGCGATGATGGCCCCATCGAACGCCCCCGTCCGGAAGGGTAGCTCCAGGGCGTCCGCCTGGATGAGGAAGAGCCCCACTCCCCGCCCTCGCGCCTTGACGGCCGCTCGCTCCAGCATCTTTTGGGAAAAATCCGCCCCCGCCAGCCGGACGCCTTCATCTCTCCCTACCTGCTCCCCTATGGCAAAGGCCACGTCGCCAGTGCCAACGCCCACGTCCAGGTATCGCCCGCCCCGGTCGCCCGCCCGGCGCGCCCGGAGGAGCTCCTCCACCGCTCTGCGGCGCCAGCGCTGGTCCATGCCGAGGCTGAGGAGGCGGTTCAGGAGGTCGTAGCGGGGGACGATGGCGGAGAACATCGCCCGCACCGCCTCCGCCCGGGGGTCGAGAGGGCTCACCGGCCGCGCCGCCCTTCGTCCGCCCTCAGCCGAGTGGGGGGAGGAAGAGGTCCAGGACGGCTCCGGCTGCCACCACCACGCTCACCGCCGCGTTCAGGTTGTAGAAGGAGAGGTTGACCCGCGATAGGTCCTGGGGGCTGACCAGGATGTGCTCGAGCAAGAGAAAACCGCCCGCCAGGGCCACCGCCCCGAGGTAGAGGCCGTTCAATCCCTCGAGCCAGGCCACCGCGAGGAGGCAGGCCACCGTCCCCCCGTGCATCCAGGCGGCGAGCTTGAGGGCGCGCCCCGGGCCCAGCCGCCGGGGCAGCGAGTGGAGGTTCTCCTCGGCGTCGAACTTCAGGTCCAGGCAGGAGTAGATGATGTCAAAGCCCGCCACCCAGAGGGCAACCCCGAGGAAGAGGACCAAGGGCGTCCACGAAAGCTCCCCCCGCACCGCCACCCAGCCCCCCGCCGGGGCGCACCCCAGCACCGCGCCCAGCAGCAGGTGGCAGAGGGGGGTGAAGCGTTTCGAGTAGGAGTAGACCACCACCAGGAGCGCCACCCACGGGCTCAGGAAGAAGGCGAGGCGGTTGAGCTGGTAGGCGGAGAAAAGGAACAGGGCGAGGAAGGCCGCCATCAGCACCCAGATGGTCCGCCCCCAGAGCACCCCCCGGAAGGCCTCACGGTCCCGGGTGCGGGGGTTTCGGAGGTCCTGCTCGCGGTCGGCGTAGCGGTTGAGCGCCATGGCGAAGTTCCGCGCCCCCGCCGCGGCGAGCACCATCCACACAAGCGCCCGCAGCGAGGGCACCCCGCGCGCCGCCAGGAAGGCCCCCATGAGGACGAAGGGGAGGCCGAAGAGGGTGTGCTCGAACTTCACCATCTGCAAGAAAAGCCCGGCCGGGGCGAGCTTTCGGCTAATCCAGCCCATACTCCCCCCACCGGCGGCTCACCCGCTCTTTCACCTCGGGGCTCATCTCGATCAAGGGAGGCCACTCGCGCGCAAAACCCTCCGAGGCCCACTTGGCCGTTGCGTCCACGCCCATCTTGCTCCCGGCGTGGGGGAGGCTCGAGGCGTGCTCGAGGGCGTCCACCGGGCCGTCCACGAAGGCGATGTCGCGCCGGGGGTCGATGCTGGCGAGCGCCCGCCAGGCGACCTCGGAGAGGTCGTGGACGTTCACATCCGCGTCCACCACCACGATCACCTTCGCCAGCGACATCTGGCCCATCCCCCACAGGGCGTACATCACCTTGCGGGCGTGGAAGGGGTAGGCCTTGCGGATGGAGACGATCACCATGTTGTGAAAGATCCCCTCGGCCGGCATGTGGAGGTCCACCACCTCGGGGAGCTGCATGCGGATGAGGGGGAGGAAGAGGCGCTCGGTGGCGTGGCCGAGGAAGTAGTCCTCCATCGGGGGGCGGCCCACGATGGTGGTGAGGTAGATGGGGTCCCGCCTGCGGGTGATGGCGGTGAGGTGGAAGACCGGGTAGTCGTCGGCCAGGGAGTAGAAGCCCGTGTGGTCGCCGAAGGGGCCCTCCTTCCGGACCTCCCCCGGCTCCAGGTAGCCCTCCAGGACGAAGTCGGCGTCCGCACTCACCTCGGCGTCCACCGTCTTGCACTCGACGAGCTTCACCCGCTTGCCGCGGACGAAGCCCGCAAGGGCCAGCTCGTCCAGCCCCGGGGGCAGAGGGGCGCTGGCGGCGTAGGTGAGGGCCGGGTCTCCGCCGATGGCGCACGCCATCGGGAGGCGCTCCCCGCGGGCGGTTGCCTCCCGCCAGTGGGCGGCCCCGTCGTGGTGGAGGTGAATGTGCATCCCGGCCGTGCGGGCGTCGAAGAGCTGCATCCGGTAGAGGCCCACGTTCCTCTTCCCCGTCTCGGGGCTTCGGGAACACACCTGGGGGGTGGTGACGTAAGGCCCACCGTCCCCCGGCCAGCACTGGATGGCGGGCAAGCGGTAGAGGCTCGCCCCTTCGACCTCCACCACCTCCTGGCAGGGTCCCGAGCGGACCGTCTCGGGGAAGTAGCTCCCAAGCCTCGCGAGCCGGGGCAGGAGCCTCACTTTATCGATGAACCCCTCGGGGGGCTTGATCTCCAGGAGCTCGGCCACCCGGTCGGCGAGGGACTCCACGTCCTCCACCCCGAGGGCCATGTTCATCCTCCGCTGGGAGCCGAAGGCGTTGATGAGGAGGGGGAAGGGAGAGAGCTGGCCGTCGGGTCCCCGCACCTTCTCGAAGAGCAGCGCAGGGCCCCCGCCCTTCACCGCCCTGTCGGCGATCTCGGCCACCTCCAGGTGGCTCTCCACCTCGACCGCGATGCGCCTAAGCTCCCCTGCACGCTCCAGGGCTTGGACGAAATCCGCAAGCGAATCGTAGGCCAAGGCCTTCCCCCTCCGACCCGCCCGGGATTCGGGACCCCTCTGGCGGGCGGACGCCGCCCATTCTAGGGGGCGGGCCTTCTCGCTGTAAAGGAAGATTGGATGGACGCCCGGCGTCGGTTTGCGGGGGTCCGAAAGGTGCTTGACAGCCAGAGGGAAGGGGGCCATCCTCGGCCCAAACGGCAAATGGGGCGTGTTTTTGTTAGCGGTTCAAGTTGGAAATTGTGGTCCTTTTGTCTGGCGTACCCCGTTCGGTTTGGGGGCAGCAAAGGGGGGGTACCGCCATGAAACGGTATCTGACGTGTTCTTTTGCGGTGCTATTCGGC
>JBHIBR010000184.1:0-4667 GCA_046759145.1 Nitrospinota bacterium
AGCCCCTGGAGTGCCTCTTCGACCACCTGCCGGCGCAGGCCCTCTGGGTGGTGGTAGAGCCCTCCCAGGTGGCGGCCGAGGAGGAGCGGCTGTGGGAAGAGCTCCACGAAGAGAGGGTGCGGGCCCCGGAGCGGGGGCTGCTCTCCTTCGAGGTGGAGCGCCTGTGGATGTCGCCTGATGCCTGCCGGGAGCGCCGCCGCCAGTTCGCGGCACTCCGGCTCGACCCCCTCCCCCTGGACGGAGGAGGCCTCCCCACATTCGCCGCCGAGGCGTTGAGCCCCTTCCGGGGTCGGGTGCGCACCTTCGCCGAGGAGCTGGGCCGCTGGCTCGAGGAGGGCGCCTCGGTCCTCCTGGTGGTGGCCCATCGCACCCAGGCCAACCGGGTGGAGGGCCTCCTCAAGGACCATGACCTGGGGGCCTCCCTCCACCCTGCCGACCGGGCCGTGGACCCCTCGGCCTTCCGTCTGGCCATCGCCGAGGGAGAGGCCTCGGGCAGCTTCCGGCTCCCCGGCGAGGGGCTGGTGGGGGACCCCAGCGCGCAGGCGCGCTGGGGTCCCCTGGTGGTGCTCCGCGAGCGGGACATCTTCTTCGCCGAGGTGGGAGTGGGCCGCCGTCCTCCTCCCAGGCGGGTCCCCGACGTCTTCCGGGACCTCCGGGTGGGCGGCCTGGTGGTCCACACCGACTACGGCGTGGGCCGCTTTGTGGGCGTCAAGCCGCTGGAGTGGGAGGGTGGGGAGGATGAGTTCCTCACCGTCGACTACGCTGGCGGAGACCGCCTCTACGTCCCCATGGACAACCTCCACCTCGTCCAGCGCTACGTGGGCGCAGGCGAGGGCAGCCCACGCCTCGACCGCATGGGCGGGGCAGCCTGGGAGCGGGCCAAGCGCCGGGTGAAGGAGTCGGTGCGCACCATCGCCCGCGAGCTCATCGAGCTCTACGCCCGCCGCCAGCTGACGCCCGGCCACGCCTTCGCCCCCGATGGGGGGTGGGAACGGGAGTTCGAGGAGGCCTTCGAGTTCGAGGAGACCCCCCACCAGGCCCAGGCCATCCGGGAGGTGATCGCCGACATGGAGCGGCCCCGGCCCATGGACCGGCTGGTGTGCGGGGATGTGGGCTACGGGAAGACCGAGGTGGCCATGCGGGCGAGCTTCCGGACGGTGATGGGCGGAAGGCAGGTGGCCGTCGTCGTCCCCACCACCCTGCTGGCCCACCAGCACTGGCACACCTTCCGCCGGCGCTTCGCCCCCTATCCGGTGCGGGTGGAGATGCTGAGCCGCTTCCTCAGCCGCAAGGAGCAGGTGGCGGTGTTGGAGGGGCTGGAGCGGGGGACGGTGGACATCGCGATCGGCACCCACCGCCTCCTGCAGCGGGATGTGCGCTTCGCCGACCTGGGCCTCTTCGTGGTGGACGAGGAGCACCGCTTCGGCGTGGCCCACAAGGAGAAGCTCAAGAGGCTGCGGACGGAGGTGGACGTCCTCACCCTCACCGCCACCCCCATCCCCCGCACCCTCCAGCTCTCCTTCCTGGGCATCCGGGACCTCAGCGTCATCGAGACCCCTCCAGCCGACCGCCTCGCCATCCGCACCTACATCGCCCGCTTCAACGAGCGCACCATCCGGGAGGCCATCCAGCGGGAGCTGGAGCGGGGGGGCCAGGTGTTCTTCGTCCACAACCGGGTGCGGAGCCTCCCCGCCCTCGCCCGTTACGTCGGGCGCCTGGTGCCCCACGCCCGGGTGGCGGTCGCCCACGGCCAGATGCCCGAGCGGGAGCTGGAGGGGGTGATGGAGCGCTTCGTCCGGGGGGAGGTGGACGTGCTGCTGTGCACCACCATCGTCGAGTCGGGCCTGGACATCCCGGCGGTCAACACCCTGCTGGTGAGCCGGGCGGACGCCCTGGGCCTCGCCCAGCTCTACCAGCTCCGGGGGCGGGTGGGGCGGGACCGCCTCCAGGCCCACGCCTACCTGCTTGTGCCCTCTGCCAGCGGGCTCACCGAAGAGGCCCGGCAGAGGCTCCAGGCGCTCGAGGAGTTCAGCGAGCTGGGGGCGGGTTTCCGGCTGGCCGCCCGGGACCTGGAGATCCGCGGGGCGGGCAACATCCTGGGCCATCGGCAGTCGGGCCACATCGCGGCGGTGGGCCTGGGCCTTTACTGTCAGCTCATGGAGGAGGCCGTCGCCGAGCTGAGGGGCGAGCGCCCCGCCGACAGAGCGGAAACCCAGGTCAAACTCCCCCCCGTGGGGAGCCTCCCCCGCGGCTACATCCCCGACACCAACCAGCGCCTCGACGTCTACCGGCGTGCGGCCGCGGCGCGCTCGGCCCAGGAGGCGGAGGAGCTGGCCCGGGAGGTCGAGGACCGCTACGGCCGGGCCCCCGAGCCCGTCCGGCGCCTCTTCCAGGCGGCCGAGGTCCGGGCCATGGCCCGCGCAGTGGGGCTGAAGAGGCTCGAGGTGCAGGGGCAGGGGGCGGTGTTCGAGGCGGCCGAAGGGGAGTACGCCGTCACGCCCGCCTTCCTGGAAATCCCGGGCATGACCTTCCGCGACGGGCACACCTTCGAGGTGCCCCTGAGCGGGCGGTGGCCCGAGGACTGCGCGACTCTCGCCTACACCCTCAGGGAGTTCGCGTCCTGCACCCGGAGAGGCGCTCCCGAGCGGGAGGCCGATTCGGGCGAGGCCACTTGAGGGGGGATGCGTCCGCCCGTGGCGCACGTGCCGTGCGCCGGTTGACGGGTGGCGGGCCACGAGGTACCTTGCGCCGCCGTGGGGAGTAGACGCCAGCGGGTGGCGGGCGCCCCGGGGGGCGCGTCTCCGCCCCGGAGGGCCATTCTTGCCGGGAGTCGTCCTATGAGCGCGCGGGGTGCCGGTGGGCTTCTCTCTCTCCTCGCCGCTGCGGCCTTCCTCTTTGCCGCGCGGGCGGCCGCCGTCACGGTGGAGCGCATCGTCGCCAAGGTGAACGACGAGATCATCACCCTGAGCGAGGTGCAGGAGGCAGGCCGAGAGGAAATCATGGCGCTGCGCATGAAGTACCGGGGGGCCGAGCTCAAGCGCCGCATCGAGCAGGTGGAGAGGAGAAAGCTCCAGGAGCTCATCGAGCGCGCCCTCACGCTCCAGCGGGCGAAGGAGCTGAAGATCACCGTGGGCGACAAGGACGTGGAGTCCGCCATCGAGCTGGTGAAGCGCCGCAACAAACTCAACCAGGCCCAGTTCCTGGAGCAGCTCCGCCGGGAGGGCATGACCCTCGACCAGTACCGCGCGCGAATACGGAAGACCATCCTCGTCAGCCGCGTGGGGGCGCGTGAGGTGAACAGCCGGGTGGTGGTGAGCAGCGACGAGGTAGCCGCTTACTACCGGGAGCACCTCGAGGAGTTCCTCCAGGGCGAGACGCGGAGAGCCTGGCACATCTTCTTCGCCGTGGACCCGGGCGCCAGCTCCGCCGAGGTTCGCGCGAAGGCCCGCAAGGCCGACCACGTGTACCAGCTCCTGCGAGGGGGGGGGAATTTCGAGCAGCTGGCGCGCCGCTACTCCGAAGGGCCGGCCCGGTCCAAGGGGGGGGACCTGGGCTTCGTCAAGAGGGGCGAGGTTTACCCCGAGTTCGAGAAGGCCCTCTTCAGCCTCGCCCGCGGGGCGTTCAGCAGCCCGGTGCGCACCCGGGCGGGTTTCCACATCATCCAGGCGGCCGAGATCCGACCGGGGCGCCCCATCCCCCTGGAGAAGCTGGAGAAGGACATTCGCGCGAAGATCCAGAAGCTCAAGCGGCGCGAGCGCTACCGGCAGTGGATGGCGGAGCTCAGGGAGCAGGCGTTCGTCGAGGTGACCTACGAGGGGGACGCCGCCGGGCGCTCCGCCCTCTCGTCCATCCGCGTGGGCTTCGGCCGCGGGGGCGAGCAGGGGACGAGCGCGACCTACTATATCCGCGAGCTCCGGCTGCTCGGCAAGTTTGACACTTTTGGCCGCGAGCAGTTGCTGTGGGCGCTCGGGACCAGCAAGAAGGTCACGCGCTGGGAGATGGAGGAGCGGGTGCGGGCGGGGGCGGACCGGCGGGTGACGCGGGAGGAGGTCGGCCGCCTCAAACGCAAATACTGGGAGTTTGTGGACCCGGAGGCGGTGTATAACCTCTACTTCTACGAGTACGACAGGTGGCTGCGCGATGACGACCTGGGCACCCTGCGGCTCGCCGATGTGATCCGCGCCTTCGAGGCCCGGCCCGACGCCCGCTCCCTCCCCTTCCGGACGGACAACGGTGCCCTCGAGGTCCTCATCGAGGTGCGCCGCGCCCCCACCCGGCGGATCCTCTCCGAGGGCCTCGCGCCCGGGCGCTGATCCTCTTCCGCCCGAGAGGTTCGAACCCATGCGCGTGGACCTCTTCCTCAAGAGCTGCCGCCTCGTCCGGCGCCGGGCCGAGGCTCGGGCAATGTGCGAGGAAGGGGCCCTCCTCTTGAACGGGCGGGCCGCCAGGGCGGGGCGAGAGCTCCGGGTGGAGGACGAGCTGGAACTGCGGACCTGGCGGAGGGTATTGCGCCTGCGGGTAGTGGCGCTTCCCCGCAAGGGGGCAGGCCGGGGAGAGGCGCGGGCCTGCTATCAGGTGCTGGAGGAGAGGGTCCTCCGCCCAGGGGCGGAAGGGGCGGAGGAGGGGGCGGAGGGGGAGATGGATTTCCTGAGCCGCCGTTAAAAAAC
>JBHIBR010000185.1:0-4665 GCA_046759145.1 Nitrospinota bacterium
GCTTGGCGCGCACCATGAGGGAGTGGAATTCCGGGTGCTTCCAGCGCACCCGCACGAAGGGGTCGGCGAGGCCGTCCAGCAGGATGAACAAGAAATTGTCCGGGTCCCCGTTGTCCCCCGTCCAGCCCAGGAGGAACATGTCGTGCTCCCCCTGGCGGGTCTTGTGGAGGTAGGTCCCCCACTCGAAGGTGACGATCCGCGCCCGCACGCCCACCTTTCGCAGATCCGCCTGGATGGCCTCCGCCACCCGCAGCGGCTTCGGCATGTACGGCCGCGGGACGGTCATGGTCCACAGGGTGGTCTCGAAGCCCCCGGGGAAGCCCGCCTCCCTCAGCAGCTCCCGGGCGCGCTTGGGGTCGTGGGGGTAGCCCCGGATCCCCTTGTGGTAGCCCCACACCATGGGGGGCAGCGGATTCACCGCCGCCCGGCCCAGGCCCAGGTAGAGGGCCTCCACCAGCGCCCGCTTCTGGATGGCGTGGGCGATGGCGCGCCGCACCCTCCGGTCCCGGAAGGGATCCCGCTCGGTGTTGAAACCCAGATAGGCCACGTTCATCCCCGCCTGGCGCACGAGCCGGAAACGGGGGTCGCGGGCGAGGCGGGGGAGGTCCTCGGGGTTCGGGTGCTGGAGGATGTCGACGGAGCCGGCCTCCAGCTCCAGGAGCCGGGCGGTGTTGTCCGGTATGGCCCGGAAGATGACCCGCGCGAGAGGCGGCGCTCCTCCCCAGAAGGTGGGGTTTCGCCGCAGCTCGATGAGGTCATCCTTCACCCAACGGACGAAGCGAAAGGGCCCGGTGCCCACCGGATGTTGGGAGAAATCCTCCCCCCATCGGAGCGCTGCCCGGGGGCTCACGATGGAGGCGAACTGCATGGCCAGGTTGGCGAGGAAGGGGGCTTCGCGCCTCTTGAGAGTGATCCGCACCCGGTGCCTCCCGAGGGCCTCGACGCGGTCCACAATCTCGTCCATGGCCATCGAGGCCCAGTACTGGTAGGCGCCCGCCGGACGGGGCAGCGACAGGGGCTTTCCGTGCCAGCGGAGTTTCGGTCGAGCCATCTGGCGGCCGAGGGAGAAGACCACGGCATCGGCGTCGAAGGGGCTGCCGTCGTGGAAGCGCACCCCGCGCCGCAGATGAAACGTGTAGCGGAGCCCATCCTCCGACACCTCCCAGCGCTCAGCGAGGCCGGGGGCGAGCTCGGTGGACTTCTCCCGGAAGTGAACGAGCTGGTCGTAGAGGTTATCCGTGACCATGAAGGAATTGCCGTCCGTCTGGAGGGCGGGGTCGAGCCCCACCGAGTCTCCCCCCCGACCGAAGACGAGGGTGCCCCCCCTCCTCTGGGCCGGGGAGGGCTGGGGGGAGAGGACTACCAAGAGGAGGAGGATGCACCACAGGAGCACTCTCCCCTTCCGCCCGCCTGATTTCCTCACCATCCGCACACCTCCCCGGGAGGTTTTGCCCGCGTCCCAGTATAGAGCCTCTTCTTCTCCGGGCGAGAGCCGGCTGTATTTGAGCCTGCATGCACATCCGTGTGTTCGGAAGGTACAACGCTATCGGGCGGCGAGGAAACCGTGTACTCGATGTGGTGAGGTCCCACCCGGGCCCCGTCGATAACCGACCGGATGAGTTCCCGCCTCGGGGTACCGGGCCAGTGCAGGCGGCCAGCCCTAAGAGGGCAAGTCCTAAGGGAGGCTCCGCCGCAGCGCTTGATTAGGCGGGACCATCCGTCTGGAGATAGCACATCGCTGGGGCAGCTAGTACGCGTCCGAGAGGAGATGCCGGTTCCCCATGTGGACGTTCGCTAGGCTGGCCTCCCTGGCCGCCTTCTCGCACTGCTCGGCGTGACGCCGGGATGTGGTGGCCAGGTTGGTCATGAAGAAGTGCGGATGGAAGCCCAGCAGGCTGTAAGGGATGGCCGGGTCGATGGAGGCGATGAACCGCGCGATCTCGCCCACTTCCCGGGCGTCAACGTATCCGGGGACGAGGAGCGTGCTGGCTACGGCCAGGGGAGGTTCCCGTCGCTGCTTGCCGAACTCGGCCAGCCAGCGGAAGTTCTCCAGCGTCCTCCGGTTGCTGACGCCGCACAGGGCTTCATGTAGGTTGTCGTCCCAGGCCTTCAAATCGAACTTCACCGTCCCGCCGGAGTCCATCGCCAGGCGGGCCGCGTGTCGCAGCACCCGCGGGTTCATGCTGCCGTTGGTCTCCCAGCAGATGCGCAGAGGCCGCGAGCCCGCCTTCTTCAGGGCCAGCTGGCTGGCGGCGATGGCGTGCCCGATCTGCGGCGAGGGGTCGCCGCCGAAGAAACAGATGCAGGCGGTGGCGGCGTCCACCTGATCTGCCAGCTCCTCAGCGGTCAGCTTGGGGGTGCGAGCCTGTGCTAGCTCGCGATAGCTCCAGTTCTGACAGAACAGGCAGTTGAACCCGCACGCCCCGTAGAAGACGGCTAGGTTCTTGAAGCCATGGTGAGCACCCTCCGCACAGACCCATCCTGCCACGCAGTTGGTGGGCAGCGGATCGTAGTACCAGTGTAAGATGCCGTCCCGGCGGGTCCCTCCCAGATGGACCAGCTTGCCATCGTGGCTGGTCCGCAGCCCGCAGTAGCCGAGGGCGCCTTCGGAGATGTGGCACTGGCGCACGCACAGGGTGCAAGGGGCGCCCCCCACCGCCTGGGGAGGCTCCGCCGGCAGCCCGAAGGCCTTCCGCGACTCCGCGTGAAACTCCCGGATAGGAGGCAGGACTTCCTCGGGCTTGGCGCGGATGCAGTCGGCGCAAGCGCCAAGCGCCTCCGCGATCAAGTGGGAGGACCGCCCGCAACCACGGCAACACCCCGGCCGCACCACCTGCCGCAACCGGTATCCACGCACACCTACACCCTCCCCTCCCAAGTGTACCATGGGGCGAAGGATCCCCCACCGGAAGAGCATGAATCACCTAACCCAGGGGACCGCAGTGGGCGTCGGATATTGTCCGAGTGCAGTAACGATGTCGGAAGGCTCGGAATAGCGAAGCCCCGCTCCGAGCGCTGGGATGCGCTAGTACCAGACCTCCGGCCCGAAAGTGAAGGAGTTTTTAGAAAGCGAGGAAGCTAGCAGCCGCGCGGAAGGGCATTTGTCCAGGGAGCGTCTTGAAGAGGGAAGCGGCGAAGGTGTATCGTGTGATACAATAACTAACGATGGCTAAGAAGATAACCGTTGGACCTGCCCTGCTCGCTCTCCTCTTCGCCCTCCTGCTCGGAGGGTGGGGGCAGGAGGTCCGTCCGCAACCTGCGCCGCCCGGGCAACCGGCCTTCGTCATCCGCGCACTGGATGGGGACACCCTCCTCCTCGCTAACGGGGAGAGGGTTCGCTACATCGGAGTGGACGCGCCCGAGCTCGGGGATTCTCCTCCCTGGTCCGACCGGGCCAAGGCGGCCAAGGCGCTCAACGAGAGGCTCACGAGAGGAAAGGTGGTGTGGCTCGCTCGAGACGTGAGTGACCGGGACCGGTATGGGCGCCTGCTCCGATATGCGTTCGTCACCGATGGAAGGGGACGCGGCTGGGTCTTCGTCAATGCCGAGCTCGTCCGGCGGGGCCTCGCCCGCGCCACCCCTTATCCGCCCGACCTGCGCCACGCATCGCACTTTGCGAGCCTCGAGCGGGAAGCCCAGCGCGCCCGAAGGGGCCTGTGGAACCGGCAGAGGCCCTGTGGTGAGGGGGGAGTGCGGGCGGGGCTTCCGGTGCTCGGGAACCGGCGGAGCCGGGTCTATCACCTCCCCTGCGACCGTTTCTACGGGCGAATGAGAAGGAGCCGCCATCGCGTGGAGTTTCCGAGCGAGGCCGAGGCCCTGGCGCGTGGGTTCCGGCGGAGCCGGCGCTAGCGGAAGGGGAGTCGGTTTATGGAAGCGTAAGATTCAAGGGGGTTTTGCGGCACCACCTCGGGACTGGCCCTACCGGGTGCGGCTGATCCTGCCTTCCGGGGGCCGTTGCTGGCCGTCCGGGAGGGGCCTATAGTGGGGGAGGCTATGGTGGGGAGACACCATGAGAGAGTTTGTCCAGACCGTGGTCAGTTTCGGTCTTGCTGCTTGCTTCCTCTTTCCCTCTCCTGCGACCGCTGAGGCAGGAGACCTCGCCCTCGTGAAGCAGGTCTTTGACGGCAACAGCATGCTCCTCGCCAGTGGCCTCCGCATCAAGTACGCCGGCATCCGGACCCCCTCCCTCGATTCCCCCGGGGGGCGCGAGGCGCGGGAGTTCAGCCGGCGCATGGTGGAAGGGAGGAAGGTGCGCCTGGAGCCCGCCGCGAAGCTCCTCGGCAAGGACGGGCAGGCCCTCTTCTACGTGTTCTTGGAAAACGGGGTGTTTGTGAACGCCGAGATGGTGGGCGAGGGGCTAGCACAGGCCCACATCGTCCCCCCCAACGTGAAGTACCGGGAGCTGCTCGTGCGCCTGGAGGCTCTGGCCAAGAAGCACCGCCGGGGCATCTGGGGGAGCGCCTTCATGCCTCCTCCCCCCCCGCCTCCGCTCCGGCGCGGCCTCCCTCCCGGAGTCGAGATCTTCCGCCGCTAGAGTCTTCCCCTCATTTGCGGACGGTCACAAGGGTTCACGGTACCCCGAGGGGGACGGCCCGGGGCCTGATAGCCATGAAGTCATCCCAAAACCCTTTTCAGCACGGTGAGGGCGCAGGCGAGATGGACGAA
>JBHIBR010000186.1:0-4655 GCA_046759145.1 Nitrospinota bacterium
GACTTGAAATTGGGCCTTTTCCCACCCAAACAGGTGAAGGCGACGGAGGTCATCGAGGCTTCCCAGAGCCAGTCCATCACGTTGGACTCCATCGCCGCCGATGTGGAGCAGAAGCTCATCGGCCCCTGCCTCCGGAAGGCGTTCCTCACCCTGCTCCAGAACGCCGAGAATCTGTCCACGCCAGAAGTGGTGGCTGCGGCGGGGTCCAGGGCAGCTCTGCTCTTGGCTCGGATGCCGCCCGAGGAGCGGTTTGCCCTCTTCGCCAACGGCTGCTCCTTCAAGGTGCACGGCATCTCGGCCACCCTGGCCCGGGTGCGGGATTTCCAAAAGCTTATGGCACTCATCTCGGCCGTCTCGACGAACCCGGTCCTGCTCCAGGCCTTCTTCCAAAGGTTCAGTCCCCCAAAAATCCTCACCCATATCATGAAGACTCTCAACATCAATCCCGACCACATCGAGCAGGACGCCGACGAGCGGGGTGCCTTGGCGGATCGCCTCCGGGAGCTTCCGTTCTTCCAGCAGCTCACCGCCGCAGGCGGGAAACCGAAAGGCATGGCCGCCGAGGAGGCAGGCGAACCCGAGCTCCCGGCCGAGATCAACCAGATGTCCAACCCGCTGACGGGGCTATGAATCATCCCCTCACCCATGGAATTTCAACGCTTTGCGGTGCTACGGGCCCCTATTTCACGGAAGGCCAGTTGCGCTTCCTGGAGGCCATGCCAAGGCCCTTGATAGCCAGGGTGGGGCGTTTTCTCCTTGACAACGGGACGGGGAACATCCAGATTAACGTGAAAGAAGGCCGGATCATGGGCTTTCACCTGGAGGAGATTCACAACCTGAAGGGTTAGAAACCCGGGGTTGTTGGGAAACCCAAGCCCCGTTCGCCGCAAGGCGGGCGGGGCTTTTTCTTTGAGGCCACGATGCCGAGCCATACCAAAGCAGAGCGGAAACGAAAAGCGATGGCCCACCCCGACCGCCCAGGCGCTGGAGCAGCAGCACGGCGAAAACATTTGAAAAACCCGGGAGAAAAAATCGCCACTGTGATGAGTGAGTTTAAGCGCGGCACGCTCCGTTCTGGGTCGGGCGAGAAGGTGAAGAAACGCAGTCAGGCAGTCGCCATCGGGCTTTCCGAAGAGCGCGCCGCCGGCGCCCGCATTCCCAAACCCCGCCCCAAAGGCTCGGGCGAATTCACCGAGCAGGAGATCGCCCAAGGTTTCAGGAAGTTGGGATGAGGCGATTCAGGTTTTGGACGGAATGGCGGAAGGCGGAAGGGAACCCAGCACCTGAGCCGCAGCATGGCTGCGAGACGGAATCCTCGAAGATCCAATCCCCTCTTCTCTTCGACCGGGAGAACCGTCCCATCGTCGTCTATGACGCCTACGGCAACCCATATATGAAGGAGAAAGCACCTTTCGGCTTCCGGCGGAGCGCCACATGAGCCGCGAGAGCGAGAAGCGCCTCCAGGAGTGGGCCCTCTGGTTCGAGGAGCACAAAAGGGACGGCGGAGATGTCCATAAGCAGGTCGCTTTCCTCAAGCGCGCCATCGAGATCCTGGCCGAGGTCACCTGCCGCTGCCTAGAGGACATCCGGGACCTGGAAGGGAGGCGGGCGGTGGGGGAGGAGTTGGGATCCAGGCTCTATGTGCCGCGGGGCCTAGGCGTGGCGGGTGACGTGAGGAGATTAGGATGAAAGAGGAGACCTTCGAGCGCGCCCGAGGGGCGCAGGCGGCCCGGAGACTTGAGGCCGCCCTCCGGCCCCTCTTCGAGGCGCGGGAGAGGAGAATCCTGAACCGTCTGGTCTCGGAGCACCGCTCCGGGAGCCTGACTCACGAGATGACCCTCGGCCTGGTGGGAGCCGTGGCGGAGATGCGGTCCATCCTGAGCGAACTCAGGACCGAATCCGCCTCGGGCCAGGGCGCCGAGGAGAAGCTGGGCCGCGAAGTCGCGGCCGTTTCATAGGGAGAGAATCATGCCGAAGCCGAAGGACCAGCCCGACCCGGAGGAGCCAAAGGGCCAGGACGCGCCCGAAGTGGATCCGTCCACCCTGGAAGCCCTGGAAGGCGGCGCCCCCGAAGGCGAGCCGGGAGAACCTGCTGCCCAGCCCAAGCTCATCGAGGTCAGCATCGAGGGCAGCAAGTTCGCCGTGCCCGAGGACGTGGCCCGGGCGCTCGAGGAGAGGGAGAGGGGGTTCCAGCGGAAGCTCTCTGAGCAGGGAAGCGAGCTGGGCGAGCTCCGCAAGTTCCGCCAGGGCATGGCGACCCGGATGGGCCTCGCCGACGACGGTGGCGTCGAGAAAGAGCCTCCTATATCCGAACTCATCTTCAGCGAGCCGGAACGCTTCGTCGAGAGTCTCGAACAGAGGATCGTGGGCAAGCTCACCTCGGCCTACACGGCGGACAAGAACCAGGAGAAGTTCTGGGGCGATTTCTACCGCGACAATCCCGAACTCTCCAAGGCCCCCAAAGTTGTGGAGGCAACCCTCCGGGACAACTGGGCCAGCCTGAGCGGGATGACGCCCCCAGAGGCCTCCGCCAAGCTGGCGGACCTCTCCCGGGCGGAACTTCTGCGGTTGACCGAGCTGATCCGACCCGCCGGCGGGGAGAGGGAAGTCCCCGGCCGCGGTCGGGCCGTAGTCGAGCGGGGCGGCGGCGGCGCGTCGGCTGCCCTCGGCGAGCCCGAAGGCCCCAACAGCCTCAGCGAAGTGGTGAGAACCCGCAGACGCGCCCGGCGTGCCCGGGCGGGGGCGGGAGGAGGATAACCCATGGCGCAGTTCCAGTGGCAGTTCGACGCCCCAACAGGCGTCTTCAAGCAACACGCCCTGAGCCGAAAGCTCTACGAGGCGGCCGTGGCCAAGAGCGTCTTCATGGACCACGTCGCGCCCGTGGAAGGCTTCGGCCGAAAGCGGGGCGAGTTGGTGACCCTGACACGGATCTCGAACCTGGCCGAGCCTACATCGGGCAAGCTGACGGAAGGGGAGAGGATCCCCGAGGACGCCTTCGCCATCACCACGGTGAATATCACCGTGAGCGAGTACGGCCGGGCCGTGCCCTACACGAGCCTCTCGGACGACCTCTCCTTCTTCAACCTGGAGAACCAGATCCAGCGCACCCTGCGCGACCAGATGGCCCTGACCATGGACACGGCGGCTGCGGCGGCCTACAAGAACGCGAAGGTCAAATACGCCATCACGGGCCTGACGGCCAACAACATCACCACGAACGGCACCTTCGGGGCCAGTTCCAGCGAGAACATGAACATGTGGCACGTGGAGGAGATCCGCGACTACATGTTCGACACCCTCTTCGTGCCCCCTGCGGAAGGGGACGACTACGTCGCCATCTTCCGCACCCTGGGCCTGCGGGGCATCAAGCGCGACCCGGCCTGGGAGGAGTGGCACAAATACACCGACCCCCAGGCGAAGTTCAACGCCGAAATGGGCCGGATGGAGGGGATCCGCTTCATCGAGACGAACCACTCCAACGCCTTGGGCAAGGTGGGGACCAGCTCTGTCCTGGGCGAGGGGGTGGTCTTCGGGGCCGACAGCGTGGCCCTGGCGGAAGTGCTCACGCCCGAGCTCCGGGCGGCCATCCCGGCGGACTTCGGCCGGTCCAAGGCCGTCGCCTGGTACGGGATCCTGGAGTTGGGGCTCATCTGGGACACGGGCAACGCGGGGCAGGCCCGCGTGCTCCACGTCGGAAGCACCTAAACCGCATAAGCGGCACCCTTGGGCGGGTGACTTTGGCGGAGACGCCAAGGAGGAAAGAAGATGGCCTACACGCACAGCAAGTACGAAGTGACCCTGCTGGGCACGGGGGCCCAGAACGAAGGTTTGGATGCTACCGCCACCACCGTCGGGGCGAGGTGGGCTCCAGGCTACATCCCCCACATCGTCCGGGCCATCACGGCCCAACTCACGGCCACCGGAGCCCCCGTGACGGCGCCGGTCATCTCCATCCGGAACGTGAGCCCCTACAGCGCCGCGGGCATCGGGGCCACGGGCGACCAGTTCACGTCCCTCACTTTCAGCACGGGCGACACCAGCAGCACGGTCCGTTATGCGGACAAGAAGGATCAGGAAATTTCCGTCGGCGACATGCTCGTAGCGGTTCCCTCGACGAAGGCGACCGGCTCCGAGAAGGTCGTCGTCCGGGCCTATGTGGAGCCCCGGTGGGAGACGCCGGCCAACGCAACCGGCGTGCTGGCCACCGGATAGCAGAAACCGACCAGCGGGGCCTCCGGCGAAGGAGGCTGAAGCGTGAGGGGACCGGAGGCCCCGCCGCACGACCGACCCCGACGGCCCTGAAGGGCAGCCCCTGGGATCCCCATAGCGGAGGAGGGCGAACGGCGGGGTGAAGGAGAGAGAAGATGGCGAGACTGACGAGCGGTAGTTGGAGCATCGCGGGCTTTACGGCCACGGGCAAGACGGGCCGGATCGCCGAGAACACGTTCATCGTCGGGAGGCGGAAGTTCGTCTCCCTCAAACTCAGCTTGGCTTCAGGCGAGGTGGGCACCACGGGCGTCATCATGCCCGGCAAGGGCAGCGTGGGCTTGGTCCGGAACTTGGACAGGTACGAGATCGCGGGATACCAAACCGCCTCGGGTATCATCTGGAAGTACGCCATCAGCGGCAACAAGGTCCTTCCCTTTGTTCCCGTC
>JBHIBR010000187.1:0-4599 GCA_046759145.1 Nitrospinota bacterium
CGAACACTGTGCGGCCCGCCACCCGCACGATGTCCACCTTCTGCACCTCCCCCGACTTCGGCGAGCTCAGTCGAGCCGAGGCGGGCGCCCGCGCGGGGGCGAGCCAGGGGTTGAGAGCCAGCAGGCTCAGGGCCAGGGCGATGACGGTCCACACCGCGCGCATGTAGAGACTCTCTCCCATCGGGCTCCCTCCCTGGCGGGGAAAGACTTTCTCAGATTTCTTTGAGGGCTGCGTTGAGCTGGCCTTCTAGGAGCTCCTTGTAGAGGACGTAGCGGAAGATCATCCTCGCCCCCTCAATCCCGCCCAAACTCGTAAGTCTCTCCCTGGACCAGGACCTGGATGCGGGGCTCCCCCAAGCGCTTCACCTCCTCGATGACTTCATCGTAAAAGCGCGGCTTGATGTGGTGGAGGTAGATGGGCACGTCGGGGGGCATCTTTCGGATCTCCGCCTGGAGCATCCGGGGCGTGAGGTGCTTGGCGCTCTCGGCCACCTTCCGGAGGCGGTCCGGGAAGGAGACCTCGATGAGGATGGCCCGAAGGTCCTCCACCGAGCGGGCGTACTCCCAGAGCCGCTCGGTGGGCCCCGTGTCGCCCGTGTACACGATCCCCCCGGAGTCGTCCTGGAAGATGTATCCCACGGCGTTCACCACGTGGTTCACCTCCACCGCCATGAGCCCCACGCCCCCGACCTGGTGCTCCACCCCCTCCTCGATGGCCATGAGCTCCAGGGCGGGGCAGCTGCCCGCCGAGAGGGCGGTGAAGTCGGGCCAGATCCGGTCGTTGAGGAGGTGGCGCTTCACGTCCTCCAGCACGGGCTGAACGCTCACCAGCTTGAGGGAGCTCCCCTTGCAGCCGAAGATGTTGTCCGCGAGGAAAGGGAGCTCCCCCACGTGGTCCAGGTGGGCGTGGGAGAGGACGACGGCCTCGAGGCGCACCTGCTCCTCCGGGGTGAGGGCCGAGGCGGCCGCCCCCGCGTCCACGAGGAGGACGTCGTTCAGGAGGAAGGAGGTGAGGTTGCGGCGGGGCTCTTTCCCCCCGTAGCAGCCGAGGACCCGGAGTCTGATGGCGACGCTCCCTCTCTTCAGAGACCCGGTCAGTCCCCCTGTTCTGGCGCGCGGGCTACTCTCTTGTGCGGGAGCCCGATTTTAGCCCATCCCCCTCTCCGGCGCCACTCCCAAAAACTGACTTCTTCTATAGATATTCCCACCGCCCGCTCTGGGCCCTGCGGCGCACCCCGAAGTCGGCCATCTCCGCCACCACCGTCCCCGGGAACACGGGCCCATCGGTGCACACCCGCCAGCCCGAACAAGTGCACTGGCCGCACAGGCCCGCCGCGCACTTCATGTAGCGCTCAAGGGCGTAGAAGGTCCGCTCGGGGGGGAGGAAGCGCTGGCAGGCGGCCATCATCTTCTCGGGGCCGCACAGGGCGAAGGCCTCCCCCTCCACGGGAAAGAGCCCGGTGATGAGACCCCGCACGCCCAGGGAGCCGTCTTCGGTGGCCACCCGCACCGGGCCCAGGCGGGTGAACTCCTCCAAGTAGAGCACCTCCTCCCGCGTCCGCGCCCCCAGCACAAAAGCGGGCTCCCGCACCCGGTGCGCGAGGAGGCGAAGTTCTGCGATGCCCACGCCCCCGCCGATGAGCACGCAGCGCTCGAGGGGTGGGTAGCCCCGACCCAGCGGACCCCGGAGCCCCACCCGGGCGCCCGGGCCAAGGTCGGTGAGGGCAGAGGTGAATTGGCCCACCCGCTTCACGGTCACCCCGTTGGGATAGGAGAGGGTGAAGGGTTTCTCTCCCAGGCCCGGCAGCCACACCATCGCGAACTGGCCGGGGCAGGGGTCGAAGGAGCGGTCGAAGAAAAGGGTGTGGACCCAAGGGCTCTCCCGTCGGTTCTCCACCACCCGGGCGACTTCACGCATGGGCAGCTCCGATCAGGGCGGAGAGGGGTGCCCCGTCCAGGTAAGCCTGGACGCCGTCCCAGAGCTCGCGGCTGAGGCGGACGATCTCGTCCGTGCTCTTCCCCATGCAAGCCGTCCCCACTCCCAGCACCGAGGCGCCCGCCAGAAGGTACTCCACCCCGTCCCGCCAGCTCTCGATCCCCCCATACGCGACGATGGGCACCCGGAAACGGCGGTAGGCCTCGTACACCATGCGGAGGTTGATGGGCTTGAGGGAAGGCCCCGAGATGCCCCCCGTGAAGCCAGCCAGAACCGCGCGGCGGGTGCGGATGTCGATGGCGAGCCCCGGGCCCAGGGTGTTGCCGCAACCCAGGGCGTCCGCCCCGGCCCCGAGCGCCGCCTCGGCGACCGCCAGATAGTCGGCGTTGGGGGAGAGCTTCGCAACGAGGGGCTTTTCGGTCCTCCCCCGGCAGGCCGCCACCACCTGTGCGGAGAGGGCGGGGCTTTGGCCGATGGACTCCATTATGGTGACCTCGCCGGGGACCTTGTTGGGACAACCCAGGTTGAGTTCGAAGGCGGCGCCATAGGGCTCGAGCCGCTCGAGGACGCCAGCGAACTCCTCCGCGTCGCCTCCGTACACCGAAACGATGAGGGGGGCCTTAAGGGATAGCCCCTCTAAGTCCCTCACCCAGTCCTCGGGCGACTGAGTGGGAAGCGCCAGGGAGTTGAGTACGGGTCCACCCCCCGGGGCCGGGGAGAACACCACCGGGTTCTCGTTCCCCCCTTTCTCCACCGGCCCCACCGACTTGGTGATGTAGCCGCCGAAGGCCGCCCCCCGACGCTCCAGGAGGACGAAGACTTCGGGATAGGAGAGGATGCCGCTCGCGTTGACGATGGGAGGGTCGAGCCTCAAGAACACCGTTGGGCCACTCTCGAGAAAGGCGGGGCCCGGAAACGTTTCCCCCATTATAGGCCCTCTCGTTCCCCCTGTAAATATGCGGCTCCGGGGGCTTTGGTTTAGAATAGGGATGGAGGGCCTTGGGGGGACCGATGGATGCAGCGACTCTACCCCCTGTTTGTGAACCTGGAAGGGAGGGCCTGCCTTGTGGTGGGCGGGGGCCGCGTGGCCGAGCGCAAGGTCCGTGCCCTCCTCCGTGCCGGGGCGCGCGTGCGGGTGGTCGCGCCCGCCATCGGGGGCGCCCTGCGCGCCCTCGCCAGGAGGAAGGGGGAGGCCCTCGACCTTAGGGAGGAGCGTTTCCGGCCCGCCCAGCTGCGGGGGATGGCCCTTGCGTTCGCCGCTACGGACGTCCCCTCGGTGAACGCGCGCGTCGCTGAGGAGGCGCGGCGGAGGGGGATTTGGGTGAACGTGGCCGATGGCTCCGCCCCCTCGGATTTCCTCGTGCCGGCCGTGGTGGAGCGGGGAAGCCTGGCCCTCGCCATCTCGACCGGGGGCGCGAGCCCCGCCCTGGCGCGGCGGCTCCGAAAGGAGCTTGAGGGGCGCTTCGGTGCCGCCTGGGGTGCCTACCTGCGCTGGCTTGTGCGCCGCAGGGGCTTATTGTTGACAGGAGTGAGGGAGCGTGCTAAACGGGAAAGGATATTCAATAGGTTAGCGGAGGCTGACCTGGTGAGCCTCTTTGGCCACAAGGGTGGGAGCCGCCGGGCCGACGCGATCCTGCAAGCCCTCTGTCGGCGGGAAGGCGTAGAGCTCGGGTCCAGCCGAAGGGGCTCGTGATGTTCGCCACCGCGCTCTTCTGCTACTTCGTCGGGACCCTCAAGTATCTCCTCTACCTTTACGCCCGGCGGCCCATCATCTTCCACGTCGGCACAGGGGCGGTGGTGACGGGTTTTTTGGCCCACAGCCTGGATTTCGTCTTGCGGATGCAGACCGTGGGGCACTTCCCTTACGGGGGATGGCACGACTCCATGAGCGCCCTCGCCTGGGCCATCGTCCTGGCCTACCTGCTGGCGCAGATCCGCTACCGGATGATGGCCCTCGGAGCCTTCGTCCTGCCGGTCGCCTTCGCCCTCACCGGCTACGCCGCCCTGCTCCCCCCCTCGCAGGTGGGCGCCCTGCCCGGCTTGCGGGGCCTGCTCCTCGCCTCCCACGTGGGGCTCGCCCTGCTGGGGGTGGGTGCCTTCACGGTGCTCTTTGCGGGAGCGCTGATGTTCATCCTCCAGGAGGCCCAGCTCAAGTCCCGGCGGCCCGGCGCGCTCTTCCACCGGCTCCCCTCGCTGAGTTCGCTGGATGAGCTGAACGGGCGGGCCCTTCTGGTGGGCTTCCCCCTTCTCACCCTGAGCCTGGTCACGGGCTCCCTCTGGGCCCAGGTGGCCCGGGGTTCCTTCTGGAGCTGGGACCCGGTGAGAACCTGGCCCCTCGTCCTCATCTGGTTGAGCTTCGGCCTGCTCTGTGTCCTGCGACTGATGAAGAGCTGGCGGGGCAAGCGGGCGGCCCTCGTTTCGCTGGTCGGCTTCGGGGCGGTGGCGTTGGCCTACATCGTCCACATCTAGGAGTGCTGGGGTGAACGGGACCGTCCTGGTGGCGGGAGTGAGTCACAAGCGGACCCCCCTGGAGGTGCGCGAGCGGCTCCACTTCCCCGAGGGCAAGGTCGCGGGGGGCCTCGCGCTCCTCGCCGGCTATTGCGCGCTGGAGGAGCGGCTCATCCTCTCCACCTGCAACCGGGTGGAGGTCTACGGCCGCGCGG
>JBHIBR010000188.1:0-4590 GCA_046759145.1 Nitrospinota bacterium
CCTACTACCTCCACCGTCCCCGTCTTTTCCGGCCCTTAACCCTCGCCTTCAGCTCCCTGGGGGATTTCCCCCGTAGGCCCGGGGGGAGGTCGTTGGCAGCAATCGCCCTCCAGGGGCCTTGATGGTTCGCAGCCCTGTACCAGACCCCGTTGTGAAAATAGTAGTGCGCCCCGCTCACGAGGAACACGTCGGCCTCCACGCCGAGCATCACCGCGATCTGGGTCCCGGGCACCACCACATAGCGCGGGGCGCCTACCACAACGAGAGGGGGCGGCCCCATCTTCTTGGCCAGCCCGGGTGGGATGCCGCCATGCCCAGGTGGGATGCCGCCATGCCCGGGTGGGATCCCGCTGCGGCCCGGCGGAGGAGCGTAGAGGGCACAGCCGGTCAGAAATCCTGTCAGGACAACCCACAGAAAGCGCCTTTGCACCGCTTATCTCCTTTCCCGATCAATCCTCGCAGGGACTCAACATCTTTAGCCCCCGCCGAGCAAGACGTCTTTAAGGCAATTTTCATTCCAACTCTTGATGGAGGCAATGCCCGGCCCCTCCCCCTGGTCCGTGGGTGGGAAGGTAGAGAAACAGCGAATCCCCCGGGTGCCGGCCCCGTCCAGTCCCCCCTTCCGCCACTCGCCTCCCGGGGCCTGGTGGGGCGCATCTCGCCCTCCACAAACGCCAGCGGAACGGGCGCAGCTTCACCCGCCCCATGCTGGGGAGGAAGAGGGTGTTTGGGGTGGGGACTGATGGCGCTGGGGCAGGCCCATTGACAGGAGAAAAGCGCTCTCACGAGAATGGAGAAAAGGCTCAAGGGGCAAGGAGTAGGCGTTGGGGGGCCAAGAGGCGCCCCGAGAGGGTGCCGAGAAGGCGCGCGTGCTTGCCCAGGCGGAGGGAATGCCCCGTGGAGGAAGGCGAAAATCTAAAGCGTGCCCTCGAGCTCCTGGAGGCTGGGGACCGCGCCCATCGGGAGGGGGACATCGAAGACGCCATCCGCCTCTACTGCGTTTCCATCGCCCTCCACCCCACCGCGGGGGTGCCCCCCGGAGGTTCTTCCCCTTATAATAGTTGCAGATGCCGGACCCGCTGCGCGGGCAGACTGCCGTTCCTCCCCTGGCAAAGCGCTCCGAGGGAGGGCCTCCCATGGACCGCTCCCAGCTCATACAGGAGGTCATCGCCCTCGTGGGCGAGGAGAACGCCTTCACCGAGCCCGCGGCCCTGATGGCCTACGAGTGCGACGCGCTTTCCATCTACAAATCCAAGCCGGCGGTTGTGGTCCTCCCCGGGAGCGCCGAGGAGGTGGTGGCGCTCGTCAAGCTCTGCGCGCGGGCCCGGGCACCCCTCGTGGCCCGGGGGGCGGGGACGGGTCTCTCGGGCGGGGCGCTCCCGGTGGAGGGGGGCGTCCTGATTGTCTTCACCCGGATGAACAGGATCCTCGAGGTCGACCTGCCCAACCGGCGCGCCGTGGTGGAGCCCGGGGTGGTGAACCTCCACCTCACACAGCACGTCTCCCGCTGGGGCTACTACTATGCCCCCGACCCTTCGAGCCAGATGGCCTGCAGCATCGGCGGAAACGCCGCCGAGAACTCGGGAGGCCCCCACTGCCTCAAGTACGGGGTGACCACCAACCACATCCTGGGCCTGGAGGTAGTCCTCCCCTCGGGCGAGGTAGTGTGGCTCGGCGGCCGCACCGAAGAGGCGCCCGGCTACGACCTGCGGGGTTATTTCATCGGGTCGGAGGGGACGCTGGGGATCATCACCAAGGTCGTCGTACGCCTCCTTCCCGACCCCGAGGGCGTGAAGACCATGCTCAGCGTCTTCAGCACCATCCGGGACGCCTGCCAGACGGTGTCGGACATCATCGCCGCGGGGATCATCCCGGCGGCGTTGGAGATGATCGACCAGCCCACCATCCAGGCGGTGGAGCGGACCCTCCACGTCGGCTACCCCGAAGACGCGGCGGGAGTGCTCCTCATCGAGCTGGATGGCCTGGTCTCCAGCATGGGGCCCCTGGAGGAGGAGATCCGGGCCATCTGCCAGAAGAACCGGGCGACGGAGTTCCGCTTGGCGCGGGACGAAGACGAGCGGGTGCGCCTGTGGATGGGGCGGAAGAAGGCCTTCGGCGCCTACGGTGCCATCGCCGCGGGCTTCTACTGCCTGGACGGGGTGGTGCCGCGGAGCAAGATCGCCGACGTGTTGGAGGAGTTCGAGCGCATCGGCGCCCGCCATGGCCTCCGCATCGCCAACGTCTTCCACGCGGGGGACGGGAACCTCCACCCCATCATCCTCTTCGACGACCGAATCCCGGAGGAGACCGAGCGGGCGGTGGCGTGCGGCTCGGACATACTCAAGCTCTGCGTCGAGGTGGGCGGAGCCCTCACCGGGGAGCATGGAGTGGGGGTGGAGAAGCTGCCCGAGATGCCCGTCCAGTTCAGCCAGGAGACGCTGGATGTGATGCGGTCGTTGCGGGCGGTCTTCGACCCGGCGGGGATCATGAACCCGGGGAAGGTGATCCCCACGCCGGGGGTGTGCCTGGAGATCGGACGCGCCCTCAAGGTCCCCGAAGGGATGTGGCACTGAGGGGCGGAGCCATGGCGGAAGAGGTCGAGCGGCTCGCCGAGCGGTTCGCCCGTGCCCTGGGCGAGGAGGACGTGGTGGGGCGGGAGGGGCTCGCCGCCTACGCGGTGGACGGACGGCCTCCCCTGGCGGTGGCGCGTCCCCGGACGACGGAGCAGACCTGCCGCTTGCTGGCGCAGGCGAATGAGCTGGGCCTCGCCGTCCTCCCCTGGGGTGCGGGGACGAAACAGCACGTGGGCTACCCCCCCTCCCGGCCCGCGCTCGCGCTCTCGACGGAGCGGCTCGGGGGCGTCATCGGACATATGAAGGAGGACTTCATCCTCACCGCGGGCGCGGGCATGAGCCTCCGCGAGGCCAACGGGTTCCTCGCCCCCCACGGGCAGTTCCTGGCCCTCGACCCCCCCTACGGGGACCGGGCCACCCTGGGGGGGATCATGGCGTGCCAGAGCAGCGGGCCTCGCAGGCTCCGCTACGGGCTCCCCCGCGACCAGGTGCTCTCGATGCGCGTGGCACTCGCCGACGGGCGGGAGAACACCTACGGCGCCCGGGTGGTCAAGAACGTCACGGGCTACGACCTCAACAAGCTCTTCTGCGGGAGCTTCGGGACGCTCGGAGTGATGACCGAGCTGACCTTCCGCCTCTACCCCGAGCTGCCCGCGCAGGGCGCTCTCCTCGCGCGCTTCGAGGGTGCGGAGGCGGCCCGGGAGGCCGTCTTCAAGGTCACGGCGAGCTCCCTGGTGCCCGACTACGTCGAGGTGCTGAACGCCCCGCGAGCAGAGGTCGTGGAAGCTCCGGGGGAGGCTTCGCCTTTCTGCCTGGCGGCCGCCTTCCGAGACTTCCCCGAGGGTCTCGGGGACCAGTTGGCCCGCTTCGAGCGGATGTGCCGGGAGTGCGGAGGGAGGGAAATCGAGGTCCTGCGGGGGGAGGAAGCCTCCGCTTTCTCCTCCCGGCTCTCCACCCGCTGGCCCCTTTTGGGGGATGGAGGCGTGGGACTGCTCCTCCGGGCGAGCCTCCTCATCGCCCAGTGGGGGGAGGTCGCCCAGGCGGCCGAGGGCTTCGCCCGGGAGCTGGGCCTGGGGTGCGCCTTGCAGGTCCGGGCGGGAAGCGGGGCGGCCCATGTGGAGTTCCGGGGCGAGGACGGAGGAGGGGATATCGCGCCCCTCCGCGAGGCTTATGGGAGGCTCTCCGGGGTTGTCGCTTCTCTGGGGGGGAACCTCTTCGTCGAGGGCGCACCGGCCGCGCTTCGAGAGGAGCTCCCCCTGTGGGGCGAGGGCCGCCTCGACCCGGTCCAGATGCGCCTCATGCGCCAGATCAAATCGCAGATGGACCCGCGCGGCATCCTGAACCCCGGCCGCTTCCTGGGTCGCATCTGAGGGAGAAAGTCGTGGGACAGGCCGCACCACCGGCGGCCGTGATGGAGGCTCCCGAGAGGGCGGCCCGGGGGGGCCGGGGGGCTCGCTCCCCCTTCCGGTCTCCCTTCGGCCCCGACCGGGATTTGGTCCAGAACTGCATCCACTGCGGCCTGTGCACCATGAGCTGTCCCACCTTCGTGCTGGTGGGAAACGAGATGGACAGCCCCCGGGGTCGCATCTACCTCATGCGGATGGTGGCGGACGGCTTCTCGGAGCTCACGCCCGCAGTCCAGCTCCACCTCGACCGCTGCCTCGATTGCCGCGCGTGCGAGACGGCCTGCCCTTCGGGGGTGAAGTACGGCGCCCTCATCGAGGCCGCCAAGGCGGCCATGGAGCCCCACCGGGGCAGGGGGTCGGGAGCGCGCCTCTTGCGCTGGTTCCTCTACCGCCAGGTGCTCCCCTCCCGGCGGTGGCTCTTGCTGCTCGCGCTCCTGGGGCGGTTCTACCAGCGGAGCGGCCTGCAGGCCCTCTTCCGGCGGGCCGGAGGCGCGAGGCTCCTCCCCGCGCGCCTCCGGGCCATTGAGCCCCTCATGCCGGAGGTGCCCCCGCTCGCGACCATGCGCCGGCTGCCCGAGTGCGTCCCGGCGGAGGGGGGGGAGCGCTTCCGG
>JBHIBR010000189.1:0-4576 GCA_046759145.1 Nitrospinota bacterium
GCGACCCCGGGGGGAGGAGGCTGATGGGGGTCGGTGAGCACGCTCGCGCCGCTCGGGGAGGTGAGGAGGAAGCTTGAGTGCACTATCCAGCGGATCCGCAGCTCCTCCTTCTCGGGGCGCGCCTGGGCGAGGCCGCCGCCCCATGCCACCGGCCGGACCCCCTCCGGCGCCTCCACGAAGCCGGGTGGGCACAGCGCCCCCGCCCCGGCCGCCGGCACCAGCGAAAGGAGCACCACAAGCCACGGGACGACAAACCCGGCCCCCGTGCGCCGGCGCATCGCACGCCCTCCCCTCAAGAGGATGCTCCGAAAAGGCGGAGTTGGGGTCGAGGACTACTCAGTAAGAAGAACCCGAAGACGCCAGTCAATGTTTCCCTGCTCTCCCGCGCATCATGCCCGGCAGGGTAGGCGGCCGCTCCTTCCGGGCGTGCCTCTTATACTAAGGGCGCTATTATACTAAAAATTAGCCGGCGCGCCTTAGGCAAGGGCGCCCCTCCATCGGCGAGGCGGCGCCCTTTGTCATTGCTCCCCCTGCGGGTGCTTGCTAGGCTGGTCGGCAGAGGAGAAGCAAGCGGTGGCGGAGGAGGGGGTCTGCTGCGAGAGGTCGCGGGAACGACCCCGCCGTTGCGTCCACTGTGACAAGGCCGTGGGTTGGGAGCGCCTCCTCTGCCCCCGCTGCGGACGGCCCGCAGACGCCAGGATTCTATCGGGCGCCAGGGATCGCTGGACGGTGGTCTCGAGGAGGGTCCAGCTCGCCTTCTGGCTCGCCCTGGGGGGGTGGATCCTGCACGGACCTCTCCAGCGAATCGGCCCGGGGCCGCGGCCATGAGAAGGGAAGAAGGCCGCTCGCAAGGCCCCACCCGGGCGCTCGCGGAGTTCGCCGCACAGACCCGCTTCGAGGACCTCCCCGGGCCGCTCGTGGCCAAACTCAAGGAGCTCGTCCTGGACACCTTGGGCTGCGGCCTCTTCGGGGCCACCACGCCCGCCGGCCAGAGGCTCGCCCGCGTGCTCGTCCGGGGCGGGGTGGGGAGATACCCCCTCTGGGGAACTCCCCTCCGGGCGCCCCTCGCCCAGAGCGCGCTCGCCAACGGCACTTTCGTCCACGCTTTTGACTACGACGATCAGTGCCTGGACGGCGCCCTTCACTCCGGCTCCGCCACGCTCCCGGCCGCCCTTGCCGCAGCGCGGGACCGGGGGGTCGGCGGTCGGGGGCTCCTCGCCGCCCTCGCTGCGGGGTGTGAGGTGGGCATCCGCGCCGGGGTGGCGGCGGGCAAATCCCCCCTCCGGCGGGGCTGGCACCTGGCGGGCTGGACCGGGGCCATCGCGGCGGCCGCCGCGGCGGGGTCGGCCCTGGGCCTGGACGCGGAGGCTATGGAGCAGGCGCTCGGCTGCGCCGCCACCCAGGGGTGCGGCTTGATGGCCGCCCAGTACGGGGCGGACGCCAAGCGGCTCCACATGGGGAAGGCCGCCGAGGCGGGCCTCCTCGGGGCGCTCCTGGCGGCGGAAGGTTTCAGCGGCATCCGGCGGGTGCTCGAGGTCGAATACGGCGGCTACGGCTCCGCGCTGAGCGATGATTTCAGGCCTGAGAAGCTGGTGAGCGGCCTGGGTCGGGAGTGGCGCATCCGGGAGAAGGTGTGTTTCAAACCCTTCCCCGGGGTCATCATGCTCCACGCCCCTGTGGCGGCGGTCGAGGCGCTCCTGGCCGAGGGACCATTCAGAGCAGATGAGGTGGCGGAGATGGAGGTGGGGGTGAGCGAACAGGCCCGTGCGCACGTCGGCTGGGAGTACCGCCCGGCCGGGCCCATGGCCGCCCAGGCGAGCATCCAGTACGCCCTCGCGCGGCGACTGCTCGATGGCCCCCTGGGGGTGGATGCCTTCCGGGAGGAGAAGCTGGCCGAGCCTGAGCTCCTCGCCCTCGCCCGGCGCATCCGGGTGGTGGTGGACCCCGGGATCGAGGCGACCGACTACGCCGACCCGCGCAACTGGGGGGCGGGACTGAGGGTGCGGCTCCGATCCGGGCGGCTGCGGGAGGCCCTGGCTCCCATTCCCAAGGGTTTTCCGCAGAACCCCCTGAGCGCCGAGGAGCTGGTGGCGAAGTACCGGGAACAGACCCTCAGAGCGCTGCCGCCCGAGCGGGTGGAGAAGGTGCTGGAGGCGGTGGAGAGTTTTGAGGAGCTCCCGGATGTAGACGCGCTCGGCGAGCTCCTCCAGGCGCCCACGCCGCTCCCATGAGGGCGCCCTTCCGGGTGGAGAGGTATGCGGCGGTTGAGCCTCTTCTGCCCCCGCACGGGTGAGCCCTTCGAGTAGCGGCCCCCCCTTCGTATCCCTCCATCTTTCATTTGACGGGGCGCATCGCTTCCGGAACAATGAAGGTGGGGAACTTTCACCGCGTAAGTCCGCGCGCCCCAGGCGGACATACTGCCCTAGGAACTTCCGGGCCGGTCATTTTCGACCGGCCTCACCCGCAAGGGAACCCTCATGAGCGAGCCCGAGCACACCAACTCTCTCGTCCACGAGACGAGCCCCTACCTCCTCCAGCACTCCCACAACCCTGTGGACTGGTGCCCGTGGGGGGAAGAGGCCCTCCGCAAAGCCCGCGAGGAGGACAAGCCCATCCTCCTCAGCATCGGCTATTCGGCCTGCCACTGGTGCCACGTGATGGAGCACGAATCGTTCGAGGACGGGGAAATCGCCACCCTTATGAACGAGCACTTCGTGCCCATCAAGGTGGACCGCGAGGAGCGGCCGGACCTGGACGCCATCTACATGGACGCGGTCCAGGCGATGACGGGCGCGGGCGGTTGGCCCATGACGGTGTTCCTCACCCCCGACCTGCGCCCCTTCTTCGGGGGCAGCTACTTCCCCCCCGAGGACCGCTTCGGGAGGCCGGGTTTCAAGACACTTCTGAAGAGCATCGCCCGCTACTACCGGGAGAACCGCGGCCAGGTGGAGGCGAGCGCCAGCCAGCTCACCGAGGCGCTCAGGCAGACGGGACGGGCCTTCCCCTCCCGCGAGCTCCTCACGGCCGACCTCCTGGAGGGCGCTTTCCTGGACTTGGCGGGCCGATTCGACACCCGGGATGGGGGCTTCGGCGGGGCGCCGAAGTTCCCCCCGCGCATGGCCATCGGCTTGCTGCTGCGCTACTGGCGGCGCCCCGGCCGGGACGAGGCCCGCTACATGGCCGAGTTCACCCTGGCCAAGATGGCGGGCGGGGGGATGTACGACCAGCTCGGCGGGGGCTTCCACCGCTACAGCGTGGATGCCCAGTGGCTCGTCCCCCACTTCGAGAAGATGCTCTACGACAACGCCCTCCTTTCCCGCGCCTACCTGGAGGCCTTCCAGGCGACGGGCAAGGGGCTCTACGGGGCCGTGGCGGCCGAGACCCTGGACTATGTCCTGCGGGAGATGACCTCCCCCGAGGGCGGATTCTACTCCTCGCAGGACGCCGACAGCGAGGGAGAGGAGGGGAAGTTCTACGTCTGGACGCCGGAGGAGATCCGAGAAGCCCTCGGGGCGGAGGCGGGTGAGCTTTTCTGCCGCGCCTACGGGGTGGTGGAGGGAGGGAACTTCGAGCACGAGAGGAGCATCCTCCATATCCCCCGGCCCGCGGGGGAATTGCTCCGTGAGACGGGCCTGGAGAAGGAGCAGCTCTTCGAGCGCCTCGCCGAGGGGAGGCGTGTGCTCTTTGCCCTCCGCGAGCGGCGGGTCCCCCCCGGCCTCGACGACAAGGTCATCACCAGCTGGAACGGACTGATGCTGGGGAGCATGGCGCTGGGCTCGCGCGTGCTGGAGGATGCCCGCTACCGGGAGGCGGCGGAGCGGGCGGCGGAGTTCATCCTGGGCGCTCTGGAGCAGGAGGGGCAACTTCTGCGCACCTGGCGGGCGGGGCGCAGCCGCTTCAACGCCTATCTCGACGACTACGCCTTCCTCGCCTCGGGCCTCCTGGACCTCTACGAGGCCACCTTCGAGCCACGTTGGCTGGAGAGCGCCCGCCGCCTCGCCCGTACGATGCTGGCGCATTATTGGGACGGGAGAGACGGCGCCTTTTTCTTCACCTCGGACGACCACGAGGAGCTCCTCAGCCGCCGCAAGTCGGCCTACGACGGGGCAATCCCCTCGGGGAACTCGGCCGCTGCCCTTTCTCTCTTGCGCCTGGCCACCCTCACGGGGGAGGGCGAGTTCCGCAACCGGGGGGCGGAGGTGCTCCGCGTCTTCCGCGACCACATGGCGAAGGTGCCCGCCGGCTTCCACCAGATGCTCTGGGCGCTGGACTACTACCTGGACACCCCCCTCGAGGTGGCCCTCGTAGGCTACCCCGGCGGGGAAGACACCCGGGCGTTCATCGGGGCGATCTGGAAGCGTTTTCTCCCCAACAAGGTGGTGGCGTTCAAACCCGACGGCCCGGCCGGTTCGGACGGGGAGCTCGAGGCCCTCGTCCCGCTCCTCGCGGACAAGGTGGCCCAGGAGGGGAAGGCGACCGCCTACCTGTGCCGCAACTACACCTGCCGGGCGCCCACCACCGACCTGCTCTCCTTCGAGGAGGCGCTGGATGCGGCCGGGCCTCGCTCCCCCTGAGG
>JBHIBR010000190.1:0-4566 GCA_046759145.1 Nitrospinota bacterium
TCTATCCCGATTGGCCCTACAGCATCTTCACCATGGTGCACGGGCGCACCATGGCCGACTGCGAGACCATCCTCCGGGGCATCTCCGAGGCCACGGGGGTCGAGGATTACGCCGTGCTTTACAGCACGCGGGAGTACAAGAAGGTCCGGCTGAAATACTTCTCGCAAGAAATGGACGAGTGGAACCGGAGGTATATGCCGGACCAGCTGGAGGCCACCCGGGCGGCCGTGGCTCTGTAGGCGAGGGGCTCCCCCTTCTGGCCCCGCGGGCCCGGGGGCCCTTCCCCCCGGGAGTCATCGGAGCTTCCCCTGAGGAGAGGGCGAGATGCGCAACTATAATCCCGAGGGTCGAAACGTCACCCAGATGCACCACGCCCGCCGGGGCGTCGTCACCGAGGCCATGCGCGAGGTGGCCGGGAAGGAGAACCTCCCCGTCGAGACGGTACGGGAGGAGGTCGCTTCAGGGAGGATGATCATCCCCGCCAACGTCCACCACGAGGCGCTGCGCCCCATCGGCATCGGGCGTGCCGCCACGGTGAAGATCAACGCCAACATCGGCAACTCGGCGGTCACCTCGGATGTGGAGGGGGAGCTCAAGAAGCTCGAGAGCTGTGTCAGATACGGCGCGGACACCGTCATGGACCTGAGCACGGGGGGCGACATCAACCTCATCCGCGAGGCCCTCATCGCCGCCGCCCCCATGCCCCTCGGGACGGTGCCCATCTACCAGGCTGTCGCCGAGGTGAAGGACGTGGAGAGCCTCTCGGCCTCGGACATGCTGGACATGGTGGAGCTCCAGGCCCAGCAGGGGGTGGACTACATGACCCTCCACTGCGGGGTGCTCTGGGAGTACATCCCCCTGTGCAAGGACCGCATCACGGGCATCGTCAGCCGGGGCGGGAGCCTACTGGCCCAGTGGATGATGCACCACGCCAAGCAGAACCCCCTCTACGTCCACTACGACAAGATCCTGGAGATCGCCAGGCGCTACGACGTGACCCTGAGCCTGGGCGATGGGCTCCGGCCGGGGTGCCTCGCCGACGCCAACGACCGCGCCCAGTTCGCCGAGCTGGACACGCTGGGGGAGCTCACCCTCAAGGCCTGGGAGCAGGACGTCCAGGTCATGATCGAGGGGCCCGGGCACATCCCCTTCCACACCGTCGCCATGAACGTCCACAAAGAGCAGGAGGTCTGCCACGGGGCGCCCTTCTACGTGCTGGGCCCCCTGGTGACCGACATCGCCCCGGGCTACGACCACATCACCTCGGCCATCGGGGCCACCATGGCCGGCTACGCGGGGGCGGCGCTGCTGTGCTACGTGACGCCCAAGGAGCACCTGGGGCTGCCCGAGGAGGAGGACGTGCGGGAGGGGATCATCGCCTACAAGATCGCCGCCCACGCCGCCGACATCGCCCGCGGACACCCGGGCGCCCGCGACCGGGACGACGCCCTGAGCCGGGCCCGGTACAACTTCGACTGGGAGCAGCAGTTCGCCCTCTCCCTCGACCCGGAGCGGGCGCGCAGCATGCACGATGAGACGCTGCCTCACGAGGCCCACAAGACGGCGGAGTTCTGCTCCATGTGTGGGCCCAAGTTCTGCTCCATGCACATCCACCGGCTCATCGAGAAGATGGAGCCCGTGAGCCCGGGCGCCGACCGGGAGAGCGGGAGGAGCTGAGCAAAAGGGCTCCGTCCCTCCCCGCGAGGGGGAACCTCGCCGTCCCGGCCGAGGCTCCCGAGGGGGGCACTTCCCCATGGGCGACGCGGAGGGGTCCCCGCCGCGCAGGCGCCGGGGCCTTCGCAAGGGCTACACCACGGGGGCGTGTGCGGCCGCGGCCGCCAAGGCGGCGGCGCTCGCCCTGCGCGACCAGCGGGCGGTGGGGGAGGTGGAGAGCACCCTCCCCATCGGCCAGCGGGTCACCTTCGCCGTCAACTCCTGCGAGTTCGAACGTGGGCGGGCCCGCTGCTCGGTCATCAAGGACGCGGGGGATGACCCCGACGTGACCCACGGGGCGGAGCTCTTCAGCGAGGTCCGCCCGCAGGCCGAGCCGGGCATCACCCTGGATGCCGGCCCGGGCGTGGGGCGGATCACCAAGGTGGGCCTCGGCCTCCCGGTGGGGGCGCCCGCCATCAATCCCGTCCCCCAGAGGATGCTCCGCCAGGCGGTCGAGGAGGTGTTCGGCTCCACGGACAGCAGGGGCTTCCGGGTCACGGTGAGCGTCCCCCGGGGGGAGGAGATGGCCAAGAAGACCCTCAACGAGCGGCTCGGCATCGCGGGGGGGATCTCCATCCTGGGCACCACGGGGATCGTCATCCCCTACTCGACCGCCGCCTACCGGGACAGCATCCGCCAGTCGGTCAACGTCGCCCGGGCGATGGGCTTTAAGGAATTTGTGTTCACCACCGGGGGGCGGAGCGAGAAGTTCGCCCAGGCCATCTACAAAGACCTCCGGGAGGAGGCCTTCATCCAGATGGGGGATTTCCTGGGCTTCTCCCTCAAGCAGGCGGCGCGGGCCGGTGCCGAGGCGGTGCACATCGTGGGCATGGTGGGCAAGATGAGCAAGATGGCGGACGGCCGCTTCCAGACCCACGCGGCGGGCTCCCAGGTGAGCACCGAGCTGCTGGCGGCCCTGGCCGAGGGGGAGGGTGCGCCGCCTGCGGTGGTGGAGGAGGTGCGGGGGGCGAACACGGCCCGCCACGTGCTCGAGATCGCCGAGCGGGTCGGCCTCCTCACCCTCCCCTCGGCCATCTGCCGCAGGGTCAAGGAGCACTGCGAGCGTCACATCGAGGGGAAGCTGCGGGTCACCGCCCTCATGACCGACTTCGAGGGCAAGGAGGTGGGCCGGGCGGAGTGAGGCGGGGGGCAGGGGGCGTGCGCTCCGTCGGGGCTCTCTTTTTCGGGAAGGCGCCATGAACGATCGGAAGCGGGGCAAGCTCTACATCGTCGGGTTCGGTCCGGGAAACCACGACCACCTCACACCGCGCGCGCGCGAGGCCATCGCCGAGTGCGAGGTGGCGGTGGGCTACATCACCTACATCAACCTGGTGCGGGACCTCCTGGAGGGGAAGGAGGTCATCAAGAGCGGCATGCGGGAGGAGGTGGAGCGGGCCCAGAAGGCCGTCGCGCTCGCGGAGGGGGGCCGCCGGGTGGCCCTGATTTCGAGCGGCGACCCCGGCATCTACGGCATGGCGGGCCTCGCCTTCGAGGTTTTGAGAGAGAAGGGGTGGAAGCCCGGGGAGGGGATCGAGGTGGAGGTGGTGCCCGGCGTGACGGCCCTCAGCGCGGCGGCGGCCATCCTGGGCGCGCCCGCCAACCACGACTTCGCCTCCATCAGCCTGAGCGACCTCCTCACCCCCTGGGAGGTGATCGCCCGGCGCATCGAGGGGGCGGCGGCGGGCGACTTCGTGATTGCCCTTTACAACCCCGCCAGCGGCCGGCGGACGCGCCAGATCGTGGAGGCCCAGAGGATCATCCTCAAACACCGAAGCCCGGACACGCCGGTGGGCATCGTCAAGAGCGCCTACCGGGACCAGGAGAAAGTCGTGCTCACCACCCTCGCGGACATGCTCGAGCACGAGGTCGGGATGCTCGCTACCATCCTCATCGGCAGCTCAAGCACCTTCGTCTACGAGGGAAAGATGGTCACCCCCCGGGGCTACGCGGGAAAGTACGACCTCGCCCCCGAGGGCTCCCAGAGCGAGGAGGCCCATGCGCCCCCAGGAGATTGAGGACCGCAGCTTCCAGATCATCGACGAGGAGGTCGGGGAGCACCCCTTCACGGAGGAGCAGTACGTAGTCGCCAAGAGGGTGATCCACGCCTCGGCGGATTTCGAGTTCCGCGACACCCTCCGCTTCCACCCCGGCGCCATCGCCGCGGGCTTGGAGGCGCTGCGAGCCGGGCGGGACATCGTGGTGGACGTCCACATGCAGCGGGCCGGGGTGAGCGCGAGCCTGCTTCAGGAGCTCGGCTGCGCCCTTCTGTGCCACATCGACGACCCCGAGGTGGCGGCCGCGGCCAAGGCCGAGGGGACCACCCGCTCCGCCACCGCCATGCGGAAGGCCCTCCGGGAGGCTCCCGGGGCGGTCGTTTCGGTGGGGAACGCCCCCACGGCGCTCCTCGAGGCGCTCCGGATGGTAGAGGCGGGGGAGGCGCGGCCGAGCCTCATCGTGGGCGTGCCGGTTGGCTTCGTCTCGGCGGCCGACGCCAAGGAGAGGCTCATCGGCCAGCAGACGGTGCCCTACATCGGCAACGTGGGCCGCAAGGGGGGGACCCCCATCGCGGTCGCCGTCCTGAACGCCCTTTTGCGCCTCGCGAGCGGAAAGCACCGGATTTACTAAGAAAAGGGCGGCGCATGCCGTCCCATGGGGGGCCCGCCATGCCCGAGGGCGAAGCAAGAAAGTCGCCCCCCCAACCGGCGGTCCCGGGGCGCCCCCTCTCCTACGGCGCCGGGGCGCCCGCTCGCTTCGTGGTCCAGGAGCACCACGCCCGGGCACTCCACTGGGATTTTCGCCTCGAGCTGGACGGCGTCCTCAAGAGCTGGGCTGTGCCCAAAGGCCCCCCCGAGG
>JBHIBR010000191.1:0-4541 GCA_046759145.1 Nitrospinota bacterium
CGTCGAAGGAGACCGTGGGGACAAGGCGCGCCACCAGCACCGCCCACCGCCCCCAGCGGGAGACGAGCCTGTCGAAGGTGGCGAGTTGGGTCTCTCCCACCCAGCGCTCCACCAGCGGCCGGCCCAGGAGGCGGGAGAGATAAAAGCACAGCGCGGCCGCCACCATGGCGCTCGACCAGGAGAGGAGGGCTCCCCAGAAGAGCCCAAAGAGCATCCCGTTGGCGATGGTCACCACGAAGGCGGGAAGGGGCGCTATGAGGGACTGGAGGATCATCAGAAGGGCCGAGACCACCGGCGCCCAGGCTCCGAAGGAGAGCAGGTAGGCGCGGAGGCCCTGGATGTCTCCCTTGGCCAGCAGGCGCAAGAAAGGCACCCCCTCGAACCAACCCCCATACGCCGCAAGCCAGAGGAGGCACAAGAAGAGGAGAGCCACAAGGAGCCACCTCCAGGCCCTCCTCCTGCCCTCGTTCGGTGGACCGACGCCCCCCGGTTTTCCTTTCACTGGCGGAGGATTCGGCAGTTCCGTTCTCCCCTCCTCCGTCCGGTGGACCGACGTTCGGTGGACCGACCTCAAGCCACCAGGCGGTCCATGGCATCCCAGAACATGAGCTCGTAGGCCTGGATGAGACGGGCCGCCCGCTTGATGTGCCCGGCCGGTACGCCCCTCTTCAGTCCCGACTCCATCACCGCCAGCACCCCCTCCTCGAAGCCGGGGGGCACCGTGGCGAAAAGGGAGAGGAACTCCACATCCTCTTCCCTCATCCCCCACCTCGCCCGCAGCGCGTCCCGCAGCCTCCCGCAGTTGTGGCCCCAGGCGGGGAAGTTGACCCCGAAGGCGGCGGCCACCTCCGCGTCCGAGCCGTAGAGGGAGAGCCAGGCCATGTAGGCCGTGTAGGCGTGGGCGGCGGGGTCGGGCTGGTAGTCTTCGAGCGTCCCCCACTCCACCCCCAGGGCGGCCGCCAGCTTGCGGAGAGCAGCCAGGGCAGCCGCCTCTCCCTGGAGGGTGTTCAGGAAAAATTGCCGGCTCTCTCCCGCCCCGAATCGCACGAGCAGGTGGGCCACGCTTCGCAGGTCGCTCGTGATGATGTGATACTGCTCGGCCACGAAGGGAGAGAACCTCTCCCGGGCCACCCTTCCCTCCTCCACCCTCTTCGGGAAAGGGTGGTCCCGGATCCGGCCCTCCACCCCCGCCATCTCCCGTCGCATCTCCTCGAAGAGAGCCTTCACCTCACTCACCGGTCCTCTCCTCCCCTGAGCCGGCCTCTGCGGGCCATTTGCCTCAGCCCTTCTCCAGCCGCTCCCGGGCGATGGCGTAGGCGCGAAGGGAGGTGCCGAACCCCGCCAGGGGCCCCGTAAGGAGGACAGCCTGGTAGACCTCCTCCGCGCTCGCGCCAGCGGAGAGAGATCGGGAGATGTGGGCAACCAACCCCCCTTCCCGCCGGAGGGCCGCCGAGACGGCGACCTTGATGAGCTCGGCCCACCTGCCTGCCAGCGGGCCCTCCCGGTCACAGGCTTCGGCAAAGCCGACGTAGGCCTCCCACGCGCGGGGAAACTGCTCGCGAAAGGAACGCAAAGTTTCCGGCAACTCCGTCACCTTCAGGACTCCTCTAATTGTGGCGCACCCAACCACCCGAAGGGGAGCGCGCCCGGGCGCTCATCTTACCCCCCCTGCCAGCAGCACGGACGCCCTCCCTCTCCGGCCACCTCACGGCTAACACTGGAGGAGCAGCATCTCCACCCCGAACCCCGGCCCCATGGCCATGGCGAGGCCGTAGCCTTCCCCGTCAGGCCGCCCGCCGGGAATGGGTCCCCTCCGCCGACTCGACAGCTCGTGCAGGATGAAGAGGATGGTGGAGGAGGAGAGGTTCCCATATGACTCCAGGACGGAGCGCGAGAGGGCAAGGTCCTCCGGCGCGAGCTCGAGCTCGCTCTCGAACACCTCCAGGATGCGCCTCCCGCCCGGGTGGAGAAGGTAGTGGGAGATGTGCTCCCGGGCGAGGCCGTGGGAGCCCAGGAAACCGTCCACCAGCGCGCGCACCTGCCCGCGTACCCGGGCCGGGATGTCCTTCGAGAGGATGATGCGAAAACCACGTGAGCCCAGCTCGAAACCCATCAGGTCGAGGCTCCCGGGGAACGTGACACTCTGGTTGTCGAGCACAAGGGGGCTGCGGCCGAATGGCTGGCCGCTCAGGAGTGCGGCCGCAGCGCCATCGCCGAAGATGGCCGCCGAGACCAGGTTCGCCCGGGAGCGGTCCTCCCGCTGGAAGGTGAGGCTGGGGAACTCTGTCGAGAGCACCAGCACCCGCGCGTCGGGGAAGGCCCGGATGTACTCGTGCCCCCGAGAGAGGGCCACCGCGCCCGCCGCACAACCCAGCTCCGTGATGGGCAGGCGCTTGACGGTAGGCCGCATCTCGAGGCGCCCGATGAGGTGGGCGTCCACCGAGGGGATCATGTAGCCCGTACAGGAGACGCTGATGAAGAGGTCCACCTCGTCGGGCGCCACACCCGCCCGGCTGAGGCATTCCCTCACCACCCGCTCCCCCAGGGCGATGGCGTGGTGCTGGAAGCGGCGGTTGGAATCGTCGAGATCGCGCTCAGAGAAGACATACTCGATGGGCTCCACCGAAAAGCGGCGCCGGACCAGGGCGTTTTCGAAAAGGGAGAGGGCCCCATCGGCCCGCTCGCCCGACCGCTCCAGCCAGCGGGCCACCCACTCCCTCACAACCTCCTGCTCGTAAGCGTAGGGGCCCACGGCAGTGGCAGTCCCGATGAGGTAGGACATCTTCGGCCCTCCCTCACAGCACCCGGAAGGCCCGGCGCATGTGGGAGACCTCCCCCAAGGCCGCGCGTTCGCTTGTCAGGCGAACGCCTCCATTTTCCACCAATAACCTCCACTGGCAAGGGTGGAGGGTGAAGGGTGAGGATCTATTTTGCTCTCTCGTTTGCATGTCACCCTCAACGAAGCGAAGGGTCTCGCAAGGCCGCCGAGACGGCGGCGCTACGGACGGCGCCCAGTACCGCTGGCATCCCTGCCGGCTTGGGGAAAGCGGGAAAGGGGAGAGATTCTTCGCTGCGCTCAAAATGACAGGACCGAGAGGAAACTCCAGCTCGAAGAAAATCGACCATTGCCGGGTGAAGGAAGTCGTGGAGGTGAGGCCCCCCTCAGGCTGCGAAGGCTTCGAGACCGAGCCGGCGAAGGGTCTCGGGCAGAGGGTTCCCGGTCTCGGGGTCCCATCCGTTGAGGCGGTAGTACTCCTGCACCATGCCCCGCAGGTGCGGCCCCAGGGCCTTCCCCGCCGCGAGGCCATCGCGCGGCGCCTCGAGGAGTTTTTCGCCCACGTCCAGGTCGTGGAGGAGGGTGCGTCCGCGCTTGACGCTGAAGAGCCGCTCGAGATTCATGACGCGCTCGCCCACCCGCAGGGCCTCTTCGAGAGCGAAATCCTTCCAGCCCGTCGCGGCGGCCACCGCCCGCACGGGCAGGTGGATCATGCCCGCATGGGAGGGCACCACCGAGAAGAGGCAGATCCCCACCGTGTCCTCCCACAGGCGCTTGATCTGGGTCTTGCGGCTCGCCTCGGGCGTCCCCTTGACCTCGGCGATGGGGCGTGGCTCGGGGTAGCCCAGGTCGGGGTCGGGGTAATAATCCACCATCCCCCCTCCCTGCCAGCAGCCGCCCGCCTGGGAGACAGCCTGGCCCAGGAGGATGGTCCAGTGGATGCGCCAGTCGTGGAGGTTGAAGCCCGAGCCCTTCACGTGGACCAAATACCGCTCGGAGCCCTTCCCCACCTTCCGCGCGGCGTGCCGGGGGCCCTCGGCGAGCAGTGCGCCGAAACCCTCCCGCCGCGCCATCTGCTTCATGAGGGTCATGGCCGCCCCGGCGTTCCCCCAGGTGAGCTCGAGGCCGCCCGTATTCTGCCGGCTGATAAGGCCCCTCTCGTAACACTCAAACGCCCACCCGAGGGCGATGCCCACCTCCCCGCTGCTGAAACCCAGCCGGTCGCAGAGGTCGGTCATGTAGAGCACCGTGCCGGGCTCCGTCACCCCCGCCATCCCGGCCGCCCCTTCCATGTTCTCGCCCCCTCCGGCCAGGGTGGCCACATAGCCCTCATAAGGGCCATCGGTGATGGTGGCCCGGTAGGTGCAAGCGATGGGGCAGCCGTAGCAGGCCACCCGCTTCACCTCGAACCGGCGCGCGCCCGCCTCGACAGACCTGGCGAACTCGTAGCCCGCAGCCGCGCTCTCGAGGTTCCGCACAGCCACCCGCGAGCCCTCGAGGGAGAACTTCTCATAGCGCTGGGGCAACACGGTCCAGCCGATGCGGTCCAGGAGTGGAATCCACTCCTGGGTGATCCGCATGAGCTCAAACCCATCGGCGGCCGGCACCGAGCCCGCGCCCGAGGACGCGATGGCCTTGAGGCGCTTGAGGCCCATGATGGCCCCCACCCCGCCCGAGGCCGCCACATGGTGGAGGTCGTTGCAGATGGCGGCCCCGTGGACGCCGTTCTCCCCGGCGGGGCCGATGGCCGCCACGCTGGCCTCAG
>JBHIBR010000192.1:0-4522 GCA_046759145.1 Nitrospinota bacterium
AATGTCATTTAACACCCTCCAAGGGTTCGCTTTCATCCGTCGTCCTCGCAGGAAAAGAGGGGGAGGGGCTGCCGATGTTTGAGCCGAAAAACTGTAAAGCCTATCTCGGGAGCATCCGGAATATCACGGAGGCGCTGACCTCCACCCTCGACGTGGGAGAAGTGCTCCGGCAGATCGTCCGGCTGACGGCGGAGGCCACGGGAGCAAAAGGTTGCGCGCTCCGCCTGCTCGATGAGAGAACGAGGCAGCTCGTACTATCGGCCGCTTGGGGCCTGAGCGAGAACTACCTCACGAAGGGGCCCATCGATGTGGACCACAGCATCGCAGCCTGCATGAAGGGAGAGAGCGTCCACATCCAAGACGTGAAAAATGATCCCCGAATCCAGTACCCCAAACACGCCGAGGCCGAAGGAATCGTCTCCCTGCTGTCCGTGCCGATGGTTTTGATGAACCGGGTCGTCGGGGTGCTCCGCCTCTACGCATCGGAGTCGCGGCATTACGCGGAAGAGGAACTCGAATTCGTGCGCACGCTCGCCGGCCTGGGGACGCTGGCGATCGAACACGCGCGCCTCTACTCGCGGCTCAAGGCCGATCACGAGTCCCTCATCAAGGATTTCCACGCCTGGTTCGAATCGAGCCTGCACCCCCACACGGGGCCTGCCGACACAGCCAAGCTCTGACCCGCTCGCCCTCTTAGATAAGTGAGTCGGTGAGCTTCCCCGCTCACCGCCCATTGGGCGCAGATTGGTGGGGGAGATCCGGCTCAAAAGCTGTGCTCAGGGCCCGGGAACTGGCCCTCGCGGACCTCCCGCACAAAGGCGGCGATGGCCTCCCCGGCGAGGGAGCCCAAGGGGGCATAGACCTTCGCGAATTTCGGCGAAATCTCCCCGTAGAGGCCGAGGATGTCGTGGAGGACAAGCACCTGGCCGTCGCAGCCGGGCCCCGCCCCGATGCCGATGGTGGGGACCCGCAGCTCCTCCGTCACGCGGCGGGCGAGGGGGGCCGGGACGCACTCGAGCACGACCGAGAAGGCCCCCGCCTCCTGGACGGCTAGGGCGTCCCGGAAGAGCGCATCGGCGGCCTCGGGGTCTTTGCCCTGCACCTTGTAGCCCCCGAAGCGGTGGATGCTCTGGGGGGTGAGGCCGATGTGGCCCATGACGGGGACCTCCCGGTCCACCAGAGCCTTGATCTCGTCCTGGACGCGCAGGCCCCCCTCGAGCTTCACCGCCTGGGCTCCCGCTTCCTGCAAAAAGCGCCCTGCGTTCCGAATTGTCTCCGCCCGGGACACGCCGTAGGAGAGAAAGGGCATGTCGCCCACAAGGAGGGCCTTGGGCTCGGCCTGGGCCACGGCGCGGGTGTGGTGGAGCATGGCCTCGAGGCTCACGCGCGTCGTGTCCCGGTAGCCCAGCATCACCATGCCGAGGCTGTCCCCGACCAGGATGATGTCCACGCCGGCTGCGTCCACGATTTTGGCGAAAGCGTAGTCGTAGGCGGTGACGGAGGCGATTCGGCGGCCGTTTCGCTTGAGGCGCTGGATGTCGGAGATGGTGAGCTTCTTGCGCTCCATGGTCGCTCCCTCCCGGGGTGAACGCCTGCGCAAAATTTTTTAAAACCCCGGAACGCACCCGGGGCCCGCCGCGCGTTCCGTCCAGGTCCCACGCCGAGGGGATCCCGGCGGTACGATTCAACTCTAGAGGACCCTCCCCCTGTCGGTCAAGGGATGTGCCCTCACCCACCGTGCCCTCGCATTCTCGGCCCCTCTTGCCAGGCGGGCAGCGACCAGGCTCCCCACCGAGCCGGGGCCTACCGCGACGATGCGCAATCTGCCGCTCCCGCCATTTACGTATCGCCGGTCAATCCCTGGTAGAAGAGGTGATCCCCGATGAGGACGAAGATGAACAGGGGGGCAAAGAGCACGCCCCCCTCGATGCACGTTCAGGCCACGATACAGACGCTTAGGGCCACGGACCAAGCGCTCGCCCGACCGCGGCCCTCGGCCCGCGCCGCCTCAGAGCAGCGCCAGTTTCGGACCGTCGTCGGTGTCCTCAACATCGAGCGTGTCGTCCGCGAGCAATTGCGAGACCTTTTGGTCGAGCAACAGCACCGTGCGGCCCTCGTGGGCGAACGTCGCATCGTCGGGACGCGCGCCGTCCAGCTTTAGTGCCAGGTTGCGCCCTTCGAGAACGATTCGTACGGCAACATCCTCGGGGGCTTCGGCCTCGTCGAGCAAGTATGCCAGGCGTGCGCCAGCGGCTTCGGTTAGGGTAAGCAAGGGATCTCCTCCCACGAGAGATTCGCCTCCCGGCCCGCCCGCCCGATTACAAGCGGCGGACCCGCGCAAGCGGAGTGCTCCTTAGCCCGCAACCAGCCGAAAAAAAAGAGCGTCTCGAACCTGCTGCGCCGGCGCTCGCCACCCCATTGCGTCCACGCGGCGGAGTTCGTCAAAAGCCTTCCAATCGGCAAACGTCACCCGGCCTCACCACCGCCGCCCGCCCCCGCGGAAACCGCCCCGGCCCCCAGGACGATCGGAACGCCCGGAGCGTGGACGGGCTTCGTTCACGGTCAGCGCGCGGCCGTGGAGTTGCGATCCGTTCAGGCCGGCGATGGCGGCAGATGCCTCCCCATCTTTGTCCATCTCGACGAACCCGAAGCCCCTGGAATCACCGGTCTGCCGGTCCCGGATGATCGATACACTCAGCACCGTCCCAAAGGCCGCAAAAGCCGCCTCGAGATCTTGCTCTGTCGTCCGGTACGACAGATTGCCAACGTAAATCTTCTTCATCTTCTGCTCCCGAAATCCTCGCGCGGAGCCATGCGGGCTCGCGACTCACGGCCCTGATGCGCGACCCGCTTGCGGCCGAAAGGAAGTGTCGAAGCCAAGGCAGGGACAATTCCGGTCGGCCGAACGAAACGTAGCATGGCTTTCCCTACGAGTCAAACCGAAACGCGGGTGCACGGCGCCGGACCAAGTTTCCAACCTCCCTGCCGACGCGCGAGGGGCGGCCCACCGCCCAATCCGCTGTTTCACCCAATCTCAGGGCTCCTGGTAAGTGACGCTGCATCCCGCCGCCTCCCACACGGTGACCGCCTCGAGGCGGACGCCCGAAGGAGCAAGACTCGGGCGGAGGCCGCGGTAGAGGTAGCGCGCCAGGTTCTCGGCCGTGGGGTTCTCGCGGTCGAAGGGCGGGACGGCGTTCAAGCTCTTGCCGACGAAGGGCGCAAGGAGCGCCTCGAGGGCCTCCTCCAGGCGGTGGAAATCCACCGCCAGGCCCGCCGCATCCAGGTCCTCAGCCACCACGCTCACCCGAGCGCGCCAGTCGTGGGCGTGGAGGGGCTCGTCCTCTCCCCCCCGGTAGCCCCGCAGGCTGTGGCTCGCCCAGAAGCGCCTCTCGGCGGACACCCGGTACATCCCTACGCTTCCATGCCCAGGGCCAGCGCCCGGGCCATGCGCGCCGTCCGGACCGCCTCCCGCACGTCGTGGACGCGGAGGACGTGGGCCCCGCCCCAGACCGCCGCCGCGTTGCACACGATGGTCCCCTCCAGCCGCTCCGCCGGCCGCTCCACGCCCGTGGCCGCCCCGATGAAGCTCTTCCGCGAGACCCCGACCACCAGGGGCCGGCCCAGGGGGAGGAACTCGGCCAGCCGCCGCAGGAGCTCCAGGTTGTGGTCAAAAGTCTTCCCGAAGCCCACCCCCGGGTCGAGCATCACCTCCCGCACGCCGTCCCGGGCGGCGAGCTCGAGGCGCTCCTCGAAGAAGCGGCGGATGTCCCCGACAACGTCCTCGTAGTGGGGAGAGAGCTGCATGGTCTTGGGCTCGCCCTGCATGTGCATGATGATGGCAGCCGCCCCGAAGTTCGCCACCACCTCCCGCATGGCGGGGTCCCGGAGGCCCGTGACGTCGTTCACGATGTGGACCCCCCGCTCGAGGGCCGCCCGGGCGACCTCGGGCCTGCGCGTGTCCACCGAGAGGAGAGGACCCGCCTCGGGGTCGAGGCGCTCCAGGACGGGCAGCACCCTTCGGAGTTCCTCCTCCACGCTCACCGGGTCCGAGCCCGGGCGGGTGGACTCCCCCCCGAGGTCGAGGATGTCCGCCCCCTCTTCCGCCATGCGGGCCGCCGCCTCGAGGGCAGCCGCCGGCTCGAGGAGAAGCCCGCCGTCGGAGAAAGAATCGGGGGTGAGGTTCAGCGTCCCCATGATGCGCACGCGCTCGAAATCCAGCGTCCGCCCACGGCAGCGCAAGGGAGGAGGGGAAGGGAAGGCCTTCGGCTCGAACGCCCCTGCCACCGCCGCGCTCCTCACTCGGGAAAGCAGCCGCCCCGCGCCACGATCTCCTGGGGGCTCACCCAGCGCCGGCGCAACCCCCCCGCCAGGTAGAGCGAGCCCGCCACCACCACCCAGCTCCCCTTTCGGGCCTCGGCCCGGGCTCCCTCGAGCGCCGCCCCAGGGTCGAGGGCGAGTCGGGCGGGGCCCCCAGTGCGCCTGCGCGCTGGGGTACCCCGGGCGGAGCCCCCCGCGCGCTTCA
>JBHIBR010000193.1:0-4517 GCA_046759145.1 Nitrospinota bacterium
CATGTCGTAGAAACCGTAGAGGCAGAAGAGGGATGCCTCGCGCAGGGTCGGGGAAGACGCCGCGCGGCGGGCCGCCTCGCGCAGGAGGTCAGCCCCGTCGTAGAGCCGCGCCTCCCGGAGCATCCGACCGTAGTCGTCCAGCAGTTGGGCCAGCTCTTCGAGCTTTCTTCCCAGATCCCCCCTCAGGCCGCTGCGCGCGCGGTCCAGGTCGGAGGGGGTGAGCCCGCCCTCCCTGAGGTCCTCCAGGGTTTGCCCCAGGGCGGCCGCCATCCCCGGCCGACGGGCTGCCCCAGCGGCGGCGCGCGAAGCGGGCGAGCGGACGAGGGCCGCCCGCGCGAGTAACTCCTCCCCGCACGGAGGCAACCGGAGCAAGCCCTGGCCCAGGAGCGCGTCTTCGGCGAGGGCTTCTGCCAGCTCCTCCAGGGTGAGGAAACGGACGGCCGCAGCTCCGCCCCGTCCCGCCAGGGCCTTCTTCAGGTGCGCGGCGAGTTGGTGACTGGGGAGGGCGACCAGTCTGGGTGCCAGGGGGCCCGGGCGGGCCGAGGCCACAAGCTCCTCCAGGAGCCTGCGCGCGAGGGCGGGGAAGTCTCCCAGGAAGATGCGCCCCCTCATCCCACTCCCCCTCACCCCGGGGGCGCCTTCGAGTCGCCCAGCCCGTCTCGGACGGGGGAGGCGCCTGCGGGGAGGGGGCTTCGACCAGCCGATAGGTCGAGGCCCTTCATGGGACGTCCTCCGGTGCGAAGAGGAGGCGGATGAGAAGGAGAAAAACTCCTCTCTCTTATAGTCCTCCATCCCGAGGGCAAGCAACTCCGGGGGGCTTGCCACCCCGAGGCGTGAGCGGTTATAGTTTGGTTCGGCCAGGAGGGGGTCTGACCCGCCACGCGGAGGCCGAGGGGGAGTCGAAGAGGGGGGCCCGGCAGGGCCGGGCCGGGAGAGAGTCATGGTCGCCAAGATTGAGATCCGCAATCTGGATAAGGAATACGTGATGCGAGACCGGGTGATCCCCGCCCTCGTGGATGTGAACCTCGACATTGAAGAGGGGGAATTCCTCGTGTCGGTGGGCCTGAGCGGTTGTGGGAAGACCACCCTGCTCAACGTCCTGGCGGGTTTCCTCACGCCCACCAGGGGTGAGGTGCTGCTGGACGGGAAGCCCCTCACGGCCGACGGGTTGAACCGGGGGGTGGTATTCCAGGAATACGCCCTCTTCCCCTGGAGGACCGCCCTGAAGAACGTCGAGTTCGGGCTCGAGATGAAAGGCCTCCCCGCCGCCGAGCGCACCAAGATCGCGGAGGATTACCTGCGGATGGTGCGTCTCGAGCGTTTCATGCACTTCTACCCCCACAACCTCTCGGGAGGGATGAAACAGCGCGTGGCCGTGGCCCGGGCCCTGGCCTACGACCCCCAGATCCTCTTGATGGACGAGCCCTTCGGAGCCCTCGACGCGGAGACCCGCGAGCAGCTCCAGGCCCTCACGGTGGAGGTGTGGCAGAAGACGAAGAAGACCATCTTCTACGTCACCCACAACATGAGCGAGGCGGTCTACCTGGCCGACCGGATCATCATTTTCAACGGCCAGCCGGGCCGGCTCACCCGGCACATCCGGGTCAAACTGCCCCGCCCCCGCGACCCCCTGGCCATGGAGTTCATCGAGATCCAGCGCGAGGCGACCAACGCCATCCGGGCCCAACCCCAGGCCTGAGAGTCCCCTGAGTGGAGAGAAGGAAGGTCCTCGTCTGCGGTTTCGGCCGCGTGGGGAGGACTTTCGCCCGCCTCCTGGGTGAGAAGCGCGAGGCACTCCGGCGACGCTACCGACTCGACCTCGTCCTCGTCGGGGCCGCAGACCTGGATGGGACGGCCCTCGCCCCGCCCGGTGGCGCGCTGGAGCCCGAGGCCCTCTGCGCCCACTTCGAGGCGGGGGGGAAGCTGGGGGAGTACGGAGCAGGGGGGGAACCCTCCTGGCGGGGCGAGGAGGCGGCCCGCCGGGCGGAAGGGGACGTGTGGGTGGAGACCACCCCCACAGACCTCGCCACCGCCGAGCCCGCCCTCACCCACATCCGGGCTGCCCTGGGGCGGGGGCTCCACGTCGTGAGCGCCAATAAGGGGCCTCTCATCGAGCACCTTTCCGAGCTCCAGGAGCAAGCCCGCGCGCGGGGGGTGGCGCTCAAGCTCAGCGCGGCCGCCGCAGCGGCGCTCCCCACGCTGGATGTGGGCCTCCTCTGCCTGGCGGGGGCGGAGATCCTCGCCCTCGAGGGGGTCCTGAATGGAACCACCAACTTCATCCTCAGCCAGATGGAGGAGGGCACCAGCTACGCCGAAGCCCTGGCGCGGGCCCAGCGGGCCGGGATCGCGGAGGGCGACCCCTCCCTGGATGTGGGAGGGTGGGACACGGCCCACAAGCTCCGCCTCATCGCCGAGGTGTGCATGGGGGCGCGGATCGCGCGGGAGGAGCTCCCCGTCGAGGGCATCGTGGGGGTCGGCCCCGAGCGCCTCGGGGAGGCGCGGCGGGGAGGGAAGGTGCTGAAGCTCGTCGGGGAGGCGAGGCGGGAGGGGGATGGGGTGAGGGCCCGGGTGGGCCTCCGCGCCCTGGACCGCTCCCATCCCCTCGCGGGAGTGGGAGGGGCTGAGAAGGCCCTCACCTTCACCACGGATACCATGGACCGCGTCACCGTCATGGGCGGCAAGAGCGACCCCCGGGGTGCGGCCGCCGCCTTGCTCAAGGACATCGTCAACATCTACAGGCCGGGACCCTGAGGGAGGGCTGGCACGGGGGAGCGGGATGACTAACGCGGACCTGCTGGTAGCCATGCTCCGGGAGGCGGGGGTGCGCTATGCCTTCGGGATCCCGAGCGGACAGGTGCTGCGCCTCATCGAGGCGATGCGCACGGGCGGGATCGAATACGTGCTTGTGGCCCACGAGGCCACGGCGGGCTTCATGGCGGGTGTGGTGGGCCGGCTCACCGGGACCCCGGGGGTGTGCCTCTCCACCCTGGGCCCCGGAGCCACGAACCTCGCCACGGGTGTGGGGGACGCCTTCCTGGACCGCTCCCCCGTGGTGGCCATCACGGGGAATGTCCCCCTCCCCCAGGTGGGCCGTCGCATCCAGATGCACATCGACCACCACGCCCTCTTCCGGCCCATCACCAAGGCCACCTACCTTCTGATGCCGGGGCGGGTGGCGAAGACCATCCGGGACGCCCTCACCATCGCCCTCACCGAGCCCCCGGGCCCCGTCCACCTGGACCTGTGCGAGGACGTGGCGGAGGAGGTGGCGCGCGAGAGGCCCCTCCCCCTCAAGCCCGCGGGGGTGCTCAGGGAGGTTCCCCTCGAAGACATCCTCCGCGTGCGGGAGCTGCTCAGCCAGGCCCACCGGCCCGTGGCCGTGATTGGCAACAGCGCCTACCGGGCCCGGGCGCGCGAGCCGCTTCTCCGCTTCGTCGAGGCCCAGCAGCTCCCCTTCGCCACCACCACCATGGCGAAGGGCCTCCTGCCCGACGACCATCCCCTGGCGATCGGTTGCATCGAGCGCGCCCGGCGGCAGCTCCAGCGCCAGTTCCTCCGGCAGGCCGACCTGGTGCTGGGGCTCGGCTACGACCCGGTGGAGGTGGAGTACGAGGCCTGGATCGGGCGCACGCCGTTGGTCCACGTGGACATCGAACCCGCCGACGCCGACGAGAGCGTGCGGCTGGTGCACCAGGTGGTGGGGGACCTCCTCTTCTCCTTCTCCCGCCTGGCCGGCCTGGAGCCCATCGCCCACGAGTGGCCCGCCGATGCGGTCCTGAAACACATGGAGAGCTTCCAGAAGGCCCTCCGGCCGCCGGGGGATGGCTTCGCCCCCCACCGCGCGCTCGACATCCTGCGGGAGGAGTTTCCCCGGGAGGGCATCTTGGCCTTCGACGTGGGTGCCCACACCCACCAGATCGCCAGCCAGTGGACGGCCTACGAGCCCGACACCTTCCTCATCACCAACGGATGGTCCTCCATGGGCTTCGGAGTGCCGGCCGCCCTGGCCGCCAAGCTGGTGCGCCGCGAGCGCCCTGTGGTGTGCGTGGTGGGCGACGGCTGCTTCCAGATGACGGCGGGGGAGATGGCGACGGCCCGCCGTCTGGGCCTCCCCATCCCCTTCATCGTCCTCAACGACCGATGGCTCTCCCTCATCCGGGTGAAGCAGGCCAAGCGGCACCTGGGCATCTACGGGACGGAGCTCCTCAGGGAGTCCAACCCTCCCCCCGCCCACCACTTCGGGGTCCCCTGTGTGGGGGCGCGGGATGCGGAGGGCTTCCGCAAGGCGCTGCGGGAGGCGCTGGCCGCTCCGGGGCCCACGGTCATCGAGGCGGATGTGGACGCCCGGCAGTACATGGAGACGGTGTACGATTGAGCGGGATGGCATCTCGGGTCTGTGTCGCAGCGGGGGGGCGTGGTTCGGTGAGCGGAGAGCGGTTTCCGGCTTGGGCGGTGGGGGTGGGACTCCTCCTGGCGCTCGGCGCGCACGTGGGGCCGAGGGCGGCCTCTGCCGCCGG
>JBHIBR010000194.1:0-4496 GCA_046759145.1 Nitrospinota bacterium
GGGATGACCCATTTCCCGTAACGCGCCACAGGGCGCTCAAATTTCCCCCGTGCCTCTCGCCCTCTCAATCCTCTACCAACGACCTCCCGGGGAGGCGGAGAGCGCGAGGCAGCGGGCTGCGGCTCCGAGGGTGCTGGTCCCGATGAGCAGCTTCCCCCGGCGAAGCCCAAGAGCGAGTCGAGCGCAAACGCCAGGACGGACGCCGGGAGCGGGTGCTCTCGCAGGAGGAAGTGGGCGCGCTCCTGGCGCTCGAGGGGGAGCTACGCGCTATCCTTCAGCGGAGAATCAAGGCGAGGCGGCTGGACTGCCCCTCCATCTTCCACCGGGGTGGGCGCCGCATGGGGGAGTTTCGGAAACTCTGGAAGCGGGCCTGCGAGGCGGCGGGCCTCGGGACGCGGCCGTCCATGAGAACACGGACAAAACACGGACAAAGGTGCCGGTCGAGAACCAGAAAGGGGCTGCGGCCTCAACCGCAACCCCTGGATCTCCTTGGTAGCGGGGGGGGGATTCGAACCCCCGACCTTTGGGTTATGAGCCCAACGAGCTACCAGGCTGCTCCACCCCGCAATTTTCTACCGACCTTATAAGCCGTCTGCCAGTATCTGTCAAGGGCCGCCATACATTCTCTCCCCCGGGGATGGCGTCCCCTCCAGGAACTCATACACCAGCTCGCCCGGCCTCACCAGCCCCAGGTCCTCCCGGGCAATGCGCTCGATGGCCGCGAGGTCAGTCCGCAGGGAGCGGATCTCCCGCCGCAGCCGCCGGTTCTCCCGGCGCAACCGCCCCATCTCCTCCCGGAGGCTCTCCAGCCTCCGCTGGGCCGCCACCACCTCCAGGATGCCCTCCCGCCCGAACAGGGCGGCCGAGACCATGAGGAGGCTCGCCCCCACGCAGCCCCAGAGGAGCCAGCGCCCCGCCCCCCACCGGGGCCCGATGCGCCCCCGGGGGCGCCCCTCCCCTTCGCTTGCCCCGGCTCTTTTCCCCTCGCGGGAGGATTTACGAAGCCACTTCAAAGGAGCGCCAGGGCCTCCCGGGCGGCGGCCACCGTCTGGTCCACATCCTCTTCCGTGTGGGCGAGGGAGACGAAGCCCACCTCGAACTGGCTCGGGGCGAGGCTCACCCCCCGCTCGAGCATGGCGGAGAAGAACCGCGCATGGCGGGCCACGTCGGCCCGGCGGGCGGCGGCGTAGTCCCTCACCGGCCCCTCGGCGAAGAAGGTGCAGAACATCGAGCCCGCCCGCAGCGTCTGCGCCGCGACGCCCGCCTCCCCCGCCGCCTCCGCCGCCTCTCGGAGGCCCGCCACCAGCCGCTCGGTGAGCGCATCGAGTCGGCCGTAGGTCCCCTCCCGGCGCAAAACCCTCAGGGTCACCACCCCCGCCGTCATGGCCAACGGGTTCCCCGAGAGCGTCCCCGCCTGGTATGCCGGCCCCAGCGGCGCAACCCCCTCCATCACATCCCGCCGCCCTCCGTACGCCCCCACGGGCAGGCCTCCCCCGATCACCTTCCCCAGGCAGGTGAGGTCGGGCCGGACGCCGTAGAGCGCCTGCGCGCCGCCCCAGGCCACCCGGAAGCCCGTCATCACCTCGTCGAAGATGAGGAGGCTGCCCGCCTCCTCCGTCAGGCGGCGGAGGGCCTCCAGATAGCCCGGTTCGGGGGGGACCAGACCCATGTTCCCCGCCACGGGCTCCACGATGACGCATGCCACCTGGCCCTGGTGACGGCGGAGAGCATCCGCCACCGCGTCGGCGTCGTTGAAGGGGAGGTTCAGGGTGTGGCGGGCGTAGTCGGCGGGGACACCCGCGCTGTTGGGGACCCCCAGGGTGGTCGCCCCCGATCCCGCCCGCACCAACAGCCCGTCCGCATGTCCGTGGTAGCAACCCTCGAACTTGATCACCTCCTCCCGGCCCGTGAAGGCCCGGGCGAGCCGGATGGCGGCCATGGCCGCCTCGGTGCCCGAGTTCACCATGCGCACGAGTTCCACCGAGGGCACCGCCTCCCGGACGAGCTCGGCGAGCTCGGTCTCCACCGCCGTGGGCGCGCCGTAGCTCGTCCCCCGCTCGCAGGCCTCCTGAAGGGCGGCGACGACCTCGGGATGGGCGTGGCCCAGGATGAGGGGTCCCCAGCTCCCCACGTAGTCGATGTAGGCATTGCCGTCCACGTCCCACACCCGGGAGCCCCGGGCACGGGCCACGAAGAAGGGGGTCCCCCCCACCGCCCGGAAGGCCCGCACGGGGCTGTTCACCCCGCCCGGGAGGACGCGCTGGGCGGCTTCGAAGAGCTGGGCCGAGCGCTCGCGCCTCATGCAGGGGGACCCTCTGCGGAGAGGTATTTTCCGGCCAGGAGGTCGAGGCGCCGCCGGGCTTCGGGGTCGATGGCCGCGGGGTCGGTGAGGATGGCCCCCGCGAGGGCCTCCCCACAGCCGCAGGGCCGCTCGGGCCCCAGGGTGGGAGCGGCCTCGGCGATGATGCGCTGGGCGAGACGCACGTTCTGCTGGAGGCGGGCGACCACCGCCTCCACCGTCACGTCCTCCTCCCTCTCGTGCCAGCAGTCGTAGTCGGTCACAAGCGCCAGGGTGGCGTAGCAGAGCTCCGCCTCGCGGGCCAGGCGCGCCTCGGGGAGGTTAGTCATCCCGATGACGCTCACCCCCCAGCTCCGGAAGACGTGGCTCTCCGCCCGAGTGGAGAACTGGGGCCCCTCGATGCAGAGGTAGGTCCCCCCCCGGTGGACCTTAGCCCCCGCCCGCTCGGCCGCTCCCGCCAGGCGCTCGGAGAGCACCGGGCACACCGGGTCGGCCATGCCCACGTGGGCCACCACCCCTCCGCCGAAGAAGGTGCTGGGCCGCTGGCGCGTGCGGTCGAAGAACTGGTCGGGCACCACCACCTCGCCGGGGGCAATCTCCTCCCGCATGCTGCCCACCGCGCTCACCGAGATCACCCATCCGGCGCCCAGCGCCTTGAAGCCGTAAAGGTTGGCCCGAAAAGGGATCTCGCTCGGCATGAGGCGGTGGCCCCGGCCGTGACGGGGGAGGAAGGCGAGGCGCCTGCCCCCGAGCCGTCCCAGCACATAGGGGGAGGAGGGAGAGCCGAAGGGGGTCTCCAGGGCGGCCTCCTCCACCTCCTCGAGCTCGGGCATGGAGTAGAGGCCGCTTCCCCCGATGACGCCGACGAGGGGCCCGGGCCCCGCCGAGGCGCTCATCCCAAGGAGCCCCCCTCCAGGAGAAGCTCGGCCACCTGGACGGCGTTCAGGGCGGCGCCCTTGCGGAGGTTGTCCGCCACCGTCCAGAGGTTCAAGCCGTTCTCAACCGAGGGGTCTTGGCGGATGCGGCCCACGAACACGGGGTCCTTTCCCGCCGCGTCGATGGCCATGGGGTAGTAGTTGGACTCCACGTCGTCCTGGACTTCCACGCCCGGCGCCCGCTCCAGGATCTCGCGGGCCGCGGCGGCGGTGAGGGGCCGCTCGAACTCCACGTTGATGGACTCCGAGTGGCAGTGGAACACGGGGACCCGGACGGCTGTTGCCGTGATGCGCAGGTCGGGCTCCCCGAGGACCTTCCGGCTCTCGCAGATGATCTTGGTCTCCTCGAGCGTGTCGCCATCCTCCTGGAAGAGGTCGATGTGGGGGAGACAGTTGAAGGCGATCTGCTGGGCCATGACCCGGGGCTCAACGGGCTGGAAATTGAAGATGGCCTTCGTCTGCTCCGCCAGCTCCTCCACCCCCTTGTGGCCCGCCCCGGAGACGGACTGGTAGGTGGAGACTACCAGGCGGCGGATGCGGGCGGCGTCGTGGAGGGGCTTGAGGGGGACAACCAGCTGGATGGTGGAGCAGTTGGGGTTGGCGATGATCCCCCGGTGGCGCGCCACCTCCCGGGGGTTCACCTCGGGGACGACCAGGGGGACATCCGCCTGCATGCGGAAGGCGCTGCTGTTGTCCACCACCACCGCCCCCGCGCGCACCGCCTCGGGGACGAACTCGAGGCTGCGGGGCGAGCCCGCCGAGAAAAGAGCCAGCTCCACCCCCCCGACGGAGCCCGCCCTGAGCCTCTCGACCCGGATGCCATCGCCCCGGAACTCGAGGCGTTCTCCCTCTGAGCGCTCCGAAGCGAGCAGGGTGAGTTGGCGGATGGGGAACTCCCGCTCCTCGAGGATGGAAAGGATCTCCCGGCCCACCGCCCCGGTGGCGCCCGCGATCGCCACGTGGAGGCCCGTCGGCACCGGCTCCCCTCCCTTCAGCCCCTCTCCACGGCCGCCGCCACGCGCTCGCCCATCTCCCGGCAGCCCACGGCCCGGCCACCCTCCACCCGGAGGTCGGCTGTGCGGTAGCCCTCCGCCAGCGTCTCCTCCACGGCCCTCTCCACTGCCGCAGCGGCGGCGGGGGCGTCCAGGGAGTGGCGCAGGAGCAGGGCCCCCGAGAGGATGGCGCCGCAGGGGTTGGCCCGGTCCTTGCCGGCGATGTCGGGGGCGCTCCCGTGGACGGGCTCGTAGATGCCGAAGCCCGCC
>JBHIBR010000195.1:0-4495 GCA_046759145.1 Nitrospinota bacterium
GAGGGTCGAGCCGGCGCCGCGGTGGCAGCAGCCGAGGGTCCCCATTGAGGGAGGAGGCACGGCCGTGGCTGTCCTCAGCGTGTCACGGGAGCTGGGCAGCGGGGGGGACGCTGTCGCCGAGCGGCTCGCCCGGGAGCTCGGCTACACCCTTTTGAACCACGAGGAGTTCAGCCAGGCAGCCGAGCGCTACGGGTTGCTCAAGGGCGAGCTGGAGAAGGTGGATGAGCGCCGGCCCGGGTTCATCGACCGCTTCTTCCGAGAGCGGCAGGCGGTCTACCTGGACCTGGTCCAGGCCATCGTCTACGAGTACGCCCTCAGGGACCGGGTGGTGATCCTAGGGCGCGGGGGGAACTTCCTGCTTCGGGGGGTGCGGGGAGTGCTCCGGGTGCGTTTTGTCGCCTCGCTGGAGAGCCGAAAGAGTAGGCTCATGGCGGAACAGGGGGTGGCGGCCGCGCTGGCGGAGCAGTACATCGCCCAGGACGACCAGGAGCGCTCGGGCTACGTGAAATACCTCTTCAAGCAGCCTTGGGGAGACCCGCACGGGGCCGACCTTGTGATCAACACCTCCCGGGTGGGCGAGGACCAGGTGGTGGCCTTCGTCAAGGAGACCCTGGCCCACCCCGCCTTCGCCGGCGCCAGCCCGGCCGAGGACCCCACCCTCCAGCGGAAGGCCTTCGCCAACGGCATCAAGGCGGAGCTCATCACCCACGAGCGGCTGGACGCCAGCGGCATCAGCGTCCACGTCGCGGAGATGGGCAAGGTCTTCCTCCGGGGCCGGGTGAACAGCGAGGAGGAGAAGGAGTTCGCCGTCCAGCTCGTGCGCCAGAGGGCGGGCGTGAGCGAGGTGGTGGACGAGCTGGTCATCATGCCGCCCATCGAGGGATGGTACCCCGTCTGAGGGGGTGGAGAGCCTCCCGAAAGGAGAGGAAAGTGTTCGAGGCCGGATGGCGCAAGGGAGCGTGGGTGCTGGTTGTCCTGGCCCTGCCGGCCTGCGGGGTGTCGCGGGAGGTATACGAGCGCGAACGGGAAGACCTCCGGGCCCAGGTGGCCGCCCTGCGCAACCAGCTGGAGGGCCAGAGCAGCCAGCTGGCGAGCCAGGGAAACGCGCTGGCGGAGCTGCGCCTTCGCGCCAAGGACAGCGCCATGGCCGCGCGCGAGTCCCGCCGGGGGGCCGAGGAGGTCCGGCGGCAGGTCGCCTCCCTGGAGAGGAGGGTCGAGCGCATCCAGGGGGACGTGGCGAGCCTGGCCGCCGTCCGCGAGAGGGCGGCCAAGCCGTCTCCGCCCCGGGGGCTCGTGAAAGGGGCGGCCGGCCGCGTCATCCGGCAGCTCAAGGGCCGCCCCCTCTACTTCGCGGGGGGCTTCCTACGTCCCCAAACCGGCCGCTACCAGTACCGCCTGCCTGCGGGGACGCGCGTGCGGATCCTCGGGGAGCGTTGGCGGGGCTTCGTCCGCGTGCGGGTTCTTTCGGGGGGCACACTGAAGGGCAGGGTGATGTGGGTGAGGGCCAAGTGGCTCGAGCCCGAGAGCTAGGGGTCCCCGCGTTGGGGTGCCCAGCTAGCCCTTCAAGCCCCCCGGAGAGCCTGGTCGAGGTCCTCCATCAGGTCCTCGACGTCTTCCACCCCCACCGAGTAGCGGATGAGCTCGTCCTTGACGCCGAGGGCTTCCCTCTCCTCGGGCGAGAGCTCGTAGTAGCTCATCAACGAGGGTTGCTCCACGAGGCTCTCCACCCCTCCGAAGCTCGGGGCGATGAAGGGGATCCGCAGCCGGTCCACCGCCCGCGCCGCGCACTCCCCATCTGCATCCACCTCGAAGGAGACGAGCCCGCCGTAGCCCCGCATCTGGCGTCGGGCCACCGCGTGGTCGGGGTGGCTGGGGAGCCCGGGGTAGTAGACCCGGCGGACCTGGGGGTGGCTCTCCAGGAACTGGGCGAGCCGGAGGGCGCTGGCGCACTGCCGCTCCACGCGCAGGGCCAGGCTCTTCGAGCCCCGCAGGAGGAGGAAGGCGCTGTGGGGGTCGAGGATCCCGCCGAGCACCCCCTGGGTTTCCCTGAGCGCCTCCACCAGGTCGCGGGAGCCGGCTAAAACCCCCGCCAGCAGGTCATTGTGGCCGCCCAGGTATTTCGTGGCGCTGTGGATGACGAGGTCGGCCCCCAGCTTCAGGGGCTTCTGGTTGATGGGGGTGGCGAGGGTGGAATCGACCACCACCTTGATGTTGCGGCCATGGGCCCAGGCGCACGTCCGCTCGAGGTCCACCACCCGGAGGAGCGGGTTGGTGGGCGTCTCGGTGAAGAACACCCGTGTCTCCGCCCGGGCGGACCCCTTCAGCGCCTCGAAATCCCCCGCGGGCACCATCGTCGTCTCCACGCCCAGCTTCCGGAGGAAGGTTTGGCAGAACTGGCGGGTCCGGCGGTAGCAGTCGTCGGTAGCGAGGAGGTGGCCGCCCCGGGGCAGGAGGGCGAAGAGGGTGGTGGTGATGGTGTTCATTCCGCTCGCGAAGAGCAGGGCCGCCTCCGCCCCCTCCAGCTCGGCGAACTTCGCCTCGGCCCGCCGGATGGTGGGGTTGCCGTAGCGACCGTACTCCTCCCGCACGATGCGGCGCTCCATGTGGTCGCGCACCTCGGCCGTGTCGCGGAAGGTGTAGGTGGCGGTCTGGAAGATGGGTGTGGTGAGGGCGCTCTCCGCCTTCTCTCGGGCCTCGCCGCCGTGGACCGAGCGGGTGGAGCGCCCCGGTTCGCGCCGGCTCATGGGGGTCTTCCCCTCACAGCTCCAAACGCGAGGTTCGGACCAGCTGCTCGTCGATGGCTTCCATCACCTGGCCGAAGTCGGCGGGCAGCTCCACCGGGAGGTTGGCGTAGCGGCTCTCCACGTCCGGCAAGCGCCCCTCGTGGTAGCGGAGCTTGAAGTCGGTGAACTTGAGGCCGTGGGCGGTGGAGATGACGATCACCCGGTCCCGGGGGCGGATCTCTCCCCGCTCCAACAGCTTGATCAGGACGGCCAGCGCCACCCCCGTGTGGGGGCAGTTGTACATCCCCGTCCGGTCCGCCCAGCAGGCGGCGTTGGCGAGCTCGTCCTCGGTGGCCTGCTCCACGATGCCGTCGAACTGCCGGACGGTGGCGATGGCCTTCTCCCGGCTCACGGGGTTGCCGATCTGGATGGCCGTGGCGAGGGTGGGCTGGGCCGGGAGGGGGTCGAACTCCCGGAAGCCCGTGAGGTAGCTCCGGTAGAGGGGGTTCGCGCGCTCCGCCTGGGCCACCACGATGCGCGGCAGCCGGTCGATGAGGCCGAGGTCCAGCATCATGCGAAAGCCGCTCCCCAGCGCGCTCACGTTCCCCAGGTTCCCCCCGGGGACGATGACTGCGTCGGGGACCTCCCAGTCGAACTGCTGGACGAGCTCGATGCTCACCGTCTTCTGGCCCTCGAGGCGGAGCGAGTTCATGCTGTTGGCCAGGTAGATGTCGCTCTCCGCGCACAGGCGCTGGACGACGGCCATGCAGCCGTCGAAGTCGGTCTCCAGGCTGAAGACCAGCGCCCCGTTGGCGATGGGTTGGACGAGCTGGTCGTGGGAGACCTTGTCCCGCGGCAGGAACACGATGGCCTGGAGGCCCGCCGCGGCGCAGTAAGCGGCCAGCGCGGCCGAGGTGTCCCCCGTCGAGGCGCAGGCCACCGCCCGGATGGGGCGCCCCAGCGCCACCATCTGCTTCACCACGCTCACCAGGACGGTCATCCCCAGGTCCTTGAAGGAGCCGGTGTGGCTGTTGCCGCACTGCTTCACCCACAGGTCCGTGACCCCGAGCTGGCGCCCCAGCCGCTCGGCCCAGAAGACGTTGGTCCCCCCCTCGTACATGGAGACCACGTTGTCGTTCTCCACCAGGGGGCACACCCACTCCTTCTTCCCCCACACGGCGCTCCCGTAAGGCCAGAGGTTGCGCTTGTAGCGGTCGTCGAAGAGGTGCCGCCACTCGGAGGCGGAAAGCTGGCGGAGGGCCTCCAGGTCGTGGCCCACCTGGAGGAGGGAGCCGCACTGGGGGCAGCGGTAGATGATGTCGAAGATGGAGTGCCGCCCGGCGCATCCCTTGGTGCATTCGAACCAGCAGTTGAACTTCATGGTCGCACCCCCTCCCGGCGAGGCGGGCCCGCCGAGGTCACCCCCGACCGCCTACAACGCCTTCTTATATCAGAGGAAACATCCCCTGCCAAGGCTGGCGGCAGAAACTCGCCTCTCGCACGACCCCAAGGGGAGGTGCTCGCCCGGAGCTCTCTTCTCACCTCTTTGTGCCAGAGGTGCCGCGGGCGAGGGAGGGGACTCCGCCACCCCGCCCCGGAGGTCCGCCCTCAGAGGCTGAGGCCGAAGAGGCGGTTGGCGTTTTCGAACGCTACCCTCCGGATGTGCTCCTCGGGGATCCCCTCGCGGCGCATGGCGCGGATGGCCCTGGGGATGGCCAAGAGGTCGGTGGAGCGGTAGGGGATGTGGTCCGAGTTGAGGAGGATGCGCTCGG
>JBHIBR010000196.1:0-4459 GCA_046759145.1 Nitrospinota bacterium
CAATCCCGATTTGATTCCCTCTTCCCGTCCCGCCCACAACGGATTGCCGGCCGGAGGTCCTCATTGCGGCTTGACGCGAGAGGACTGCCTTCTTATGATGGCGTGCCCGATGCCCTTCCGCCCCCGGACGCAACATGGCCGATCGTCAGCCACGCCTGTGCCCACCTGAACGCCGTGGTTCTTCCTTCCAGAAGGGCCGCCTCCGGCTCTCCGCAAGTATCGGCTGTGGGCTCGCCGTGGTCCTGGTGGTCGCCTGCGCGAGCGCCCGCCCTCCGGTTGTGGGCCTCTGGGTCCAGGCGGAGGGAGAAAACCGCACCCTCGACGATCGCGCACGCCTGGAGAGACTTTTGGATCAAGCCTCCCGGGCGGGCGTCACCGACCTCTTCGTCCAGGTCTACCGGGGGGGAAGGAGCTGGTTCCCCTCCAGCCTTGCCGACGATGCGCCGAGCCGCCGGGCGGGCGTCTTCCCCCTCGCCTTCCTGCTGCGGGAGGGGCACCGCCGGGGCCTGCGCGTCCACGCCTGGCTCAACGCGTTCCGGGTGGCGAACAACCGCGATGCGCCCATCCTCCGGCGGCTCGGCCCGCAGGCCGTCCTGCGGGACAACCGCGGCCGCTCCCTCCTAGATGCCAAGGGCGAGGAAGGCGGTTTCCGCCTCGGCACGCCCGGCATCTGGCTCGACCCGGCCCACCCGGGGGTGCGGCGCTACCTCCTCTCCCTCATCGCGGAGCTCCTGCGTCGCCACCCCGACCTCGACGGCCTACACCTGGATTTCATCCGCTACCCCTACGCCCTGCCCATCTCCCCGAGTTCCTCCTTCGGGCTCAGGCGGGACTTCGGCTACACCGAGGTGGCCATCAGGCGCTTCTTCCTGGAGACGGGCCGGGCTGCTCCCCTCCGGCCCGGCGAACCGGGCGGCCACGCCTGGGACACCTGGCGGCGGGCGCAGGTGACCAGCTTCATCTCCGAGGTCCGCCGCCTCACCCGCGAGCTCGCCCCGCGGGTGGAGCTCACGGCCGCGGTCATCCCATGGGCGGACCGGGCCTACCTGGCCGCTTTCCAGGACTGGCGGGGCTGGCTCGAGGGGGGACTCATAGACGCGGCCCTCGTCATGAACTACACCCCCGACGCAGACCTCGCCCGCCATGTCTCCCGCCAGTCGGCGGCCGTCCGCGGGAAGGGCCGCGTGTACGTCGGCCTCGGCGCCTACCTGCTGGCCGAGCGCCCCGAGGTGCTCTGGCGCCAGTGGCGGGAGGCGAAAGAGGCGGGCGGGGACGGCGTCGTGCTCTTCTCCTACGACCAGATGGTGGGACGAAAGGAGCTCTGGCGATTCCCGGTTGCGGCGGCCCCGCGGTGAAGGAAAAAAGAGGTAGATTTTTTCTTGCGCTGGAAGAGCGCGGGCGCTACCATCGGGCAGTTTTTCCAAATCCAGCAGATGAGTCGCCGCGCGGTGGGGAGCGAGCGGGGAAGGCCGACTTCTCTTGGAGCTTTTACCCCGGTCGATGGCTACCGGGGAGGGGCCGGGGGCCGGTCAGCGGGCCGGCGCCCCGGCGCGGTCTTGTCATCCGCGGAGGGGAAGGATGCCATGAACAAAGCGGAACTGGTCCAAGCCGTAGCGAAAGATGTCAAGCTCTCCAAGGGGGAAGCCGAGAGGGCGGTGAACTCCATCCTGAACCAGGTCACACTGGCCCTGAAGAGGGGCGATGGGGTGACCCTGGTGGGTTTCGGTAGCTTCAGCGTGGTGAGGAAAGCGGCCCGCAAAGGGAGAAACCCCCAGACGGGGGCGGTCATCCAGATCAAAGCCACCCGCGTCCCTCGATTCCGCTCCGGGGCCAGCCTCAAGGCGGCGGTGAAACGCTAGGAGCCTCCGCGTCGGCGGCGAAGAGAGGGCGCCCGGTCGGCTTCGTGGGCCTGGGCAACATGGGGTTCGGCATGGCCCGAGCCCTCATGGGGAAGGGTTACTCCCTCATCGTCCTCGAGCGGAGCCGACGCGTACCCGAACTGGCGGGCCAGGGGGCGGAAATGGCGATACCCTCGCGGGGATGGCCCCCTGTCGCGCGGTGGTGACGTGTCTGCCTGGGCTGGCGGAGGTGCGAGAGGTGGCGCTCGGCCAGGAGCGAGGGGGGCGGCCCTAGGTCTCCGGGATTCCCGGCTGCTGAGGGAAAACGGCTAATTCAGAGGAAAACCTACCCCCCTTGGGCAGCCTCCCCGGCCCGACCGCATGCGACTTTGGTTTTTTTTGCTCAGGCGAGGCGGTATCGGCTCGCTTCGCCCTCCCTCCTTGCGACCACTTTGCCCTCCTCCCGGAGTTTCTCGAGGTGGCCCCTGACCATCCGCTCGGCCGCCCGAAGGCGCCGGGCGTCGAGGTCGCGGTAGAGGGTGCGCGCCATCTCCGCAAGGTTTGCCACGCCCGCCCCCAACAGGCCCAGCACCTGTTCCTCCCGCCGTTTCCGGTGGCGGAGGAGGAGGGCCACGCGTTCGGCCGGCCGCTCCACGACGCCCTCCCGGGCGGCCCGACACCGGAGGCCCCCGCCCAGGGCGCGCGCTCTCTCTCGGGCCCGCCGGAGATTTCCCCCCTTCTGCTTGCCCGCCGGCTTCTAAGGAAGGGAGGGCGAGTTTGCAGAGAGTCACCCCTCCTCCTCATCTTCAGGGGGCGCAGCGGCGCCAACCCGCGCCCTTTGGGAACGCCCCCGCGTTGAGCCGGCGGCAGGAGGAGGGCATCCGCCGCTTCGGTCTCTTATGCCGGAAAGAGCGGCAGAGGGATAGCTTGACAGCGGGGAGGGGCGCGGATAAGGTAGGGGCTTGACGATCCTTGTGAATCTCTTGGGAGGGTAGAAGAGGTCGTTTGCCCCCGGGGGATGGGGCTCACGTCTGCGGAATCGTTTCCATAGGGGAGGAGGGAGAGAGATGGAAGTTCCTCGGAGGAATACGCTGAGCTGGATGGTTGCCCTGTTCGCGGCCGCGGCGATAGGCCTGGTGCCCGCCCTGGCTGGGGACGCGAGGGGAGCGGGGCTCACGCCGCAGGAGAAGAAGCTCATCCGGGCGGCGAAGAAGGAAGGCGCTGTCACCATCATCAACCCGCTTTTCAGCGACCGGACCGCCAAGCGCATGGGGCCTGCTTTCATCAGGCGCTACGGCCTGGGGGGCGGCTTCAAGTTCAACAACATCCGGAAAGGCACCGGCGCGACCGTGGCCACGGTGCGCCAGGAGATCAAGGCGAACAAGTTCACGATCGACGTCCACCTCGTGAGCGCGCCGGGCTTCTTCGACGCCGCCGCCAAGCGGGGCGCTTTCGTCAAGCTCGACAGCGGCTACTGGAAGGACCACATCGAGCTGATCAAAAAAGCGGGCCAGTACTCGAACTACCCCTACGTGGTGGTCCCCCTCGCCTACACCTTCCAGCCGATTTGGAACATCTCCTGCCCGGGCATGAAGAACATTAAGGTCACGAAATATGCCGACACCGTGCAGGCGGCTTTGAAGGGGAAGACGATCTCGCCCGACATCACCAAGAGCTTCACCTACACGAACACGACGATCTCGCTGATCGAGTCGGGCATCAACATGAACGCCTTCTGGGACAGGCTCAAGGGGACCAATCCCATCGTGGAGTTCCGCACCGAGCCCAAGATCCAGTTGGTCATCGCCTGCGAGCGGCCCTTCGACATGTGGAACCTGGCGGGGCGGGTTTATCAGAACGTCCTCAAGAAGCCCGGGCTGGCGAAGGTGCTCCGGATCGGCTACTTCAAGGAAGGCCAGGTCATGCTGGGCAACCAGGCGGCGGTGCTCAAGGGCTCGCCGCACCCCAACGCGGGAAAGCTGCTCATCGAGTTCCTCCTGAGCAAGGAAGGCGCCGACATCTTCGTCGAAGGCGAGGCCATCTACACCTTCCGGAAGGGCTACATCGCCCCGCCGGCGGCGAGGCCCTATCTGCTAGACCTGAGCAAGCACAAGCTCCTCGGGCTGAAGGATTGGGTCGCGGCCTATAGGAAGTTCAAGGCCACTCGCGGGGAGTGGGTCAAGCGCTTCAAGTAGCCGCCCCGCGGAATGCACGAGCGCTTGCGGGGACGGGGGTCCGGCGCGGGCCGGGCCCCCGTCTCGCCTCGCGGCGAGTGAACCGCGCCGAACCTTAGACTCCCATGACGACCGAAGCCGCTTCCCGAAGCGTGGCAATCGCAAGGCCCAGCCGGTGGCGGAGCCTGCTCACCCAGGAGGCGATCCTCACCTCCATCGTCGGCCTCATCGTGGCCGCCGCCGTGATCCTTCCCCTCCTCGCCCTCGTGCTCAACAGCTTCCTCGTCCTGGACGAGCTGGGCTTTGACACCGAATGGGGCCTGGGCAACTACCCGGAGATCTTCCGGGACCGGGTCATCCGCAAGGCCTTCTTGAACACCCTCATGATCAGCAGCGGCACCACCCTGCTGGCCACCTTCCTGGGCGTCTCCCTCGCCTGGATCAACG
>JBHIBR010000197.1:0-4397 GCA_046759145.1 Nitrospinota bacterium
CGACCGCCCCGGCCATCAGGTTCGGGCTGCCGCGCATGCCGAGCAGGCTGATCTGGTTGAGCACCAAATGGTCGGTGTCGACGGGGATCCCCTCCCGCCTGCCGGTGACGCCGATGAGGACCACCCTGCCGCCCTTCTTGGCCGCGCGGACCGCCGCGTCGATCGCCTCGGGCTTGCCGGCGCACTCGAACACCACTTCGGCGCCCTGGCCGTCGGTGAGCTCCCGGAGGGCGGCCACTGGGTCCTCGCGCGCGATGTCGACGGCCGCGTCCGCCCCCAGCTCACGGGCCATCCCAAGGCGCGGCCCGCGCCCCGTGACGAAGACCCGCGCCGCACCCCGGAGCTTCACCGTCTGCAGGACCAGCAACCCGATCGCACCCGGCCCGATCACCGCGGCGGTTTCGCCCGCCCGGCAGGCGCCCAGCTCCACGCCGTGGAGCGCCTGGGAGTACACCGACGCCAGCGCTCCCTCCTCGAAGCTCACGTGGTCGGGCAGGCGGGTGAGCATCTCGGGCAGGTAGGCCACATACCCCGCGAAGGCGCCGGGCAGGTTGAAGCCGTGCATCCGGTAGCCCTTCTCGAGTTGGCCGCTGTGCACGCAGAGCTGATAGCTGCCGCGCTTGCAGGCCGGGCAGCGGCCGCAGCCCTTCGTCACCTGGCCCACCACCCGGTCGCCCGCCGCGAAGCCCTCCGCTCCATCGGTGACGGCGACCACCTCGCCGGCCCACTCGTGACCCGGGATGTGGGGGAAGGTCCCCTTGAAGGTCCTGGCGGCGCGGCCGCCGATCAGCCGGTGGTCAGTGCTGCAGATGGCGCACGCCCGCACCCGGCAGAGCACCTCCCCAGGGCCCGGCGTGGGCACGGGCACTTCCTCCAAACGCACGTCATTCCAGCCGTGCAGCACGGCCGCCTTCATGCTCCGGGGCACACTCATAGAGACAGTCCTCCTCTGGGCGACGGCGCCGGAGGCCTCGCGGCGTTGCCCCCTCAGGGGCCGCCCAGGGTGCGCCGCACCGCAGCGCGGATGTCCTCGGCGCCCGGGGTGTAGGCCGCCTCCAGGGGCTCGCTGAATGGGACCGGCACCGCCGGCGCCCCCACGCGCTCAACGGGCGCATCCAGGTAATCGAAGGCCTCCCGCTGCACCAGGGCCGCCACCTCGGCACCGACGCCGCAGGGCAGATGCCCCTCGTCGGCCACCACCAGACGGCCGGTCTTGCGGACCGAGGCCAGGATCGACTCCAAGTCCAGGGGCACGAGCGTTTTGGGGTCGATGACCTCCGCTTCCACTCCCTCGGTCGCCAGGGCCTCCGCCGCCTCGAGGGCCCGCCCCACCATGATGGAGGTGGCCACCACGGTGACGTCCGCCCCCTTGCGGCGCAGGGCCGCCCGGCCGAACGGCAGGCGGTAGGATCCCTCGGGGACAGGTCCCCGGCGGGCGAAGAGGAGCTTGTGGGCGACGAGGAGGACGGGGCCATCGTCGTCGATGGCGCTGGCGAGGAGCCCCTTGGCGTCGTAGGGGGTGCTCGGCATCACCACCTTGAGGCCCGGGGCGTGGACGAACCAGGCGTGGAGGCTCTGGCTGTGCTGGGCCGCCGCCCCCCGGGTCACCCCGATGGCGACCATGAACACCACGGGCATCCTGCCCTGCCCTCCCAGCATGAAGTGGAGCTTGGCGGCCTGGTTCACGAGCTGGTCCATGGCCACGAGGGTGAAGTCGATGAACTTGAGCTCCACGATGGGGCGCAGGCCCGTGAGCGCCGCCCCCACCGCCGCGCCCGTGAAGCCCGCCTCGGAGATGGGGGTGTCGATGACCCGGCGGGGGCCGAACTCCTCGAAGAGTCCCCGCGTCAGCCCGAAGGTGCCCCCGTAGGGTCCCACGTCCTCGCCCAGCACCACCACCGTCGAGTCGGCGCGCATCGCCTCGCACTTGGCGGCGATGAGGGCCTCCAGGTAGGAGAGGTCCGAGCTCACAGAAGCCTCCCCCCTCGGGCGTCGGGATTGACGAAGACGAACTGGGCCAGCTCCTCCGGCTCGGGCCAGGGGCTCCCCTCGGCGAAGGCCACCGCGGAGTCCATCTCGGCAGCGGCATCCGCGCGGAACTTCTCCAGCTTCCCCTCCGTGGCGAGGCCCCGCGCCCGGAGCTCGGCCTCGGCTCGCCGCAAGGGGCAGCGCTCCTGCCAGGAGGCCACCTCCTGGGCCGGGCGGTACTTGCTCCCCCCGCTGGCGTCCGACTCGCCGTGTCCCCGCCAGCGGTAGGTCTTACACTCAAGGAGGGAAGGGCCGTCCCCGGCGCGGGCCCGGGCGATTGCGCCGCCCGCCGCCTCATAGAGCGCGCAGACGTCGTTCCCGTCCACGACCGCGCCCGGCATCCCGTAGGCAGAGGCGCGGTCTGCCACGTGGGCCACCGCCATGTGTCGGGACTGGGGGACGGAGACGGCGTAGAGGTTGTTCTCGCATGCGAAGAGGACGGGGAGGGCGAGCACGGCGGCCAGGTTCAGGGCCTCGTGGAAGGTTCCCTGGTTCGAGGCCCCGTCGCCGAAAAAAGCCACGGAGACTTGCTCCGTCCCCCGCACATGAGCCGACAGGGCGGCACCCACCGCGAGGGGAAGCCCCGCCCCCACGATGCCGTTCCCGCCCAGGATGCCCCGCGAGAGGTCCCCCATGTGCATGGAGCCGCCCCTCCCCCGGCAGCAGCCGGTCCGCCTCCCGAAGAGCTCGGCCATCATGGAGCCGGGGTCGAGCCCCTTGGCGATGAAGTGGCCGTGAGAGCGGTGCGTGCTGACGACGTAGTCATCCGCCCGCAGGTGGGCGCACACCCCGGCCGCCACCGCCTCCTGGCCGATGGAGAGGTGGACGAGGCCCCGGATGCGCCCGGCGGCGTATAGCTCCTTGACCCTCTCCTCGAAGGCCCGGATGCGGACCATGCACCGGTAGAGCTCCCGGAGCGGCGCGCCCGGGGCCTCCTGCCGAGGGCGGGGGCGCCGCCGGGAGGGAGCGGAGGGGGCGCGTGCCCCCCTCGCAGTCTTCGGAGGAGACATAGCCTCCCGCTCCTCTCTAGGGTTTGACGAGGACGCCCAGGGCTCCGTCCTGTCGGTTTTCGAAGGCGGCGAAGGCCTCCTGGATGCGGCTCAGGGGGAAGGTCTTCGAGATGAGGGGGGAGGTCTTCACCTGCCCGTTGGCCACGAGGCTCACCGCGCCCGCGGTGGTATGGGGGCTCCCCCGCATCCCGTAGACGGTCATCTCGTGAAGGGCGATGCGGTCGGTGTCCAGGGGGGTGCCCTCAGCCCGGTTGGTGACGCCGATGAGGGCGATGCGCCCCCCCATCCGGGTTACCTCGGTGGCGGTGCGCAGGGATTCGGCCTTGCCCGCGCACTCGAAGGCCACGTCCACCCCCTTCCCCTCGGTCAGGACGAGGAGGCGGCGGGTGACGTCCTCGCGGCTGTAGTCCACCGCCCCCGCAGCGCCCAGCTCCCGGGCCACCTCGAGACGCCTCCCCCGGCCGCTCACGAACACGCGCCGTGCCCCCTTGAGCCGGGCGGTCTGGAGCACCAGCAAACCCTGCACACCCGAGCCCAGCACGGCAACGTCGTCGCCGGCGTAAACGCCCGCGCGCTCTACGTAGTGGAGGGCCTGGGCCAGCACGTGGGCGATGGCGCCCTCCTCGAAGCTCATGCTGGGCGGCATCTTGACCAGGCCCTCCGCCGGCCGCACCACGTACTCGGCGAAGGCTCCGGGGTAGTTGAAGCCGTACATGCGGAAACCCTTGGCCAGGTCCCCATGGTGCTCGCAGAGGTGATAGTGCCCCGTCCGGCACAGCCGGCAGCGGCCGCAGCCGCGCGAGGTCTCGCCCACCACCCGGTCGCCCGGCCGGAGCCCCTCCGCGCGCTCGCCGGCGGCCACCACCTCCCCCGACCACTCGTGACCCGGGATGTGGGGCAGGGTGGGTGACCACACGGTTTTATGGAGTCCGTGGACGATGCGGACGTCGCTCCCGCAGAAGCCGCACGCTCCCACCCGACAGAGGGCCTCCTCCGGCCCCACGGGGGGTACATCCACCTCCTCCACCCGGAGCCGCCCCCACTCCCGCAAGACGGCGGCTTTCATCCGAGTCGGGAGTTTCTCCCCCATGGCTCATCCCCTCCCTCGGCCTCAGGGCACCCCGGCCCGCGCCCGGTCGCGCTTATGGGGCAGCTTGTAGCCCTCGGGATCCATTCCCAGGATCCTCGCCAGCGCCCCGCCCAGGATGGCGGCCTTGTCCCGCCGGGTGATGGGCGGGTAGCCCCAGTCGTGGCGGAACGCCTCCGGCATCTCCAGGTCCAGGATGGCCTGCACCATCAGTTTGGGGCTCGTCCCGGGCCAGTCCGTCCCCCAGATGAGGCGGTCGCCCAGGCCCAGGG
>JBHIBR010000198.1:0-4380 GCA_046759145.1 Nitrospinota bacterium
AACGTGCTTGAGCACCACGCCCGCCGTCACCAGCCTCGGGCTCACCACCGCGTCCACGCCCAGGCGGGGGAAGAGGGGCAGGTAGGCGGGGCGCTTGATGAGGCAGATGGCCCGGGGCGCGCCGTGCTGTTTGGCGAGGAGGCTGCTCATGAGGTTGGTCTCCTCGTGGTCGGTGACGGCCACCACGACGTCCATCCTCTCCACCTCCTCCGCCCGGAGGGCCGCGCTGTCGGTCCCGTCGGCGCGAAGGGTGAGCGCTTCGGGGAGCGCGTCGGCCAGCATCTCGCAGCGGCGGGGGTCGGCCTCGAAGATCTTGACCTCGAGGCCGCGCTCCAGGAGGAGGCGGGCCAGGTGGTATCCCACCCTGCCTCCCCCCACCACCAGGGCGCGCCGGGCTTCCCCCAGGCTCTTCCCGCAGGCCGCGAGCAGGTGGGGCACGCCCTCCGCCCGAGCGACGGCCAGCGCCAGGTCGCCGGCCTCGAAGGTGGTATCCCCCCGGGGGATGTGGAGCTCGCCCGCGCGGTCGAGCCCGACGAAGAGGAACTCCCCGGCCAGGGCTTCCCCGACCTCCCGCAAGGGGGTTCCCGTGACGGGCGACCCCGGTTCGACCCTGAGACCCACCAGCTTCGCCTGGCCCTTGAAGAAGGTGGTCGCCTCCATCGCGCCCGGGGTCTCCACGAGCTCCGCGATGGAGCGGGCAACCTCGAGGAAGGGGTTGATGAGGATGTCGGCGCCGAAGGTGGAGCCGTCGAGGCCCAGGCTATTGGAGAGGTAGCCCATCTCCTCCACCCGGGCGATCCGGGTGGGCACGCCGCAAGTGCGCGCAATGTGGCAAGCAACGAGGTTGGCCGCATCCTCGTTCCCCACCGCGAGCAGCAGTTGCGCCTCGCCGATGCGCGCCTGGGCGAGGACGTTGGGGTCCGCCCCGTTGCCCAGGAGCACCTGGGCGTCCAGCTCCTCGGTCGCCCGGGCGGCGACCTCGGGGTCGCGCTCTACGAGCACGACGTCATGACGCTCGGGGGCGAGGCGGCGGGCGATGTGGGAGCCCACATCTCCCGCTCCCACGATCACGATGCGCATTGCAGAGTCACCCCCTTCCGCGCACGCCTGGGTCCCACCAACAGGTCTCCCCAGCCGAGCGTATTCCGTCGGGGGCCATCTTGTCGAGTGAAGAGTAAAGGGGCAGAGGAGAGATAAGGAGGGAGGCCGGGGCCCGCCTTTGGGGGCCCCGGCCCCGGCAGGGGGGTGCTGATGGGGATCGTTGGGCGGAAGGGGGGTCCGCCCGGCGGGATGGACGAGAGAGGGAAGGTCAGGGCTGGAGGAATTTGTTCAATATCTCGAAGGTGCGCTCCACTTCCTGGCGGTAGCCCTCCGTGCGGACCTGGAGCTCCCGGAACGCCGCCTCGAGTTCGCCCTGGTAGCGGAGCACCTCGCGCAGCTCGTCGGGGAGCGCGCAAACGGCGGGAAGGACGCGCTTCTCCCCCCGGGGGCCCTCGCCCTCGATGGCGCAGGGGCGAAAGCCCACCTCGAGCTCAGGGCGGCGGGGGAGGCTCACCGCCGCGGGGGGTTTGGGAGCCTGGAGGGTGGGAGGGAGCGTCACCGCCCTCCTCCCGCCCCCGCAGGCGGGAAGGGCGAGCAGAAGGAGCGCCAAACCGGCCACCGAGCCGGCGCGAAAACGCCAACGCCGTTCAAGCCCCCGCTGGCGAGGGGGGCTCAGTAGAACTGGCCTCTCGCCCGGGGTCGCATGACCCCCGGTTGGCCAGCTCCGCCATCTCTTCTGCGCTCTTGGCATCACGGAGTTCCTCCTCCCTCGCCTTTTGCTCCCGCCGGTGGCGGGCGAGGCGGGATTGGGTCTCATCCTCGATGGCGCGCCCTGCGGCTGAGAGCTCCCCGGAGGGGGCGAGAGCCTCCTCCGCCGAACGGGCGCGGGACTCGGCTGCGCGGGCGCGATCGCGCCAATAGCGGAGGCGCGCCCGGAGGAACTAGATGGTTCCCGCCGCAGCCCCCCCGAGGATGAGGGGCCAGAGGGAAAGAAGCTGATTCCAGGGAAGCATAAATGGAACCTCACCACACCGGTGGGGCGAGAGCGCGCGTTAAGGGCTTGGAAGGGGGCGGCGGACCGGATGGAGACCCTTGCCTCCCCAGTCGCCGAGGTGACGCGGCCTGCGGTCCCGCAAGGGCGCCTCCGGACGGCGCTCTTATATGCGCGGCTGACCCGACCCCCGGGGGGATAAAATCGAGCGAAATTTTGTTGACTGAACGAGTTTGTTATTGTAATTTTAATCTAGGTCCTCATTGGCTACCGGGAGCTAGGGGGCATGTCCCCTTCTCCCCCCCGCATCCTTCCGGGAGGAAAAGACAATGGTGCGCAAGGGATTCGCGCTGTCGGCAACCCTTCTCGCCCTGGCTTTCGCGATGGCGAGCGGAGCCGCCGCCCAAGAGGTGTGGGTCACCAACCAGGGGCTCAACAAGGTGCAGGTGGTGGCCCCTGAGAGGGGGAAGGTGATCGCCGAGATCCCGGCCGGCAAGAAGCCGCACAACATCGCATTCACCCCGGACGGGAAGTTCGCCTATGTAGCCAACGTGGGCTCGAACGACGTCACGGTGATCGAGACGGCCACCCGGAAGGTGGTCGCTACCATCCCGGCCGGCAAGAAGGCCCACGGTGTCACCTTCTCGCCCGAGGGCCGCTTCGCCTACGTGGCCAACGTGGGCTCGAACGATGTCACGGTGATCGAGACGGCCACCCGCAAAGTGGTCGCCACGGTGCCTGCGGGCCGAAAGGCGGCCCTTGCGGCCTTCACGCCCGACGGGCGCAAGGCCTTCGTGTCGAACATCGAGGATGGCACTGTGACTGTGATCGACGCGGTGGCTCATAGGGCGCTTGACACCATCCGCACGGGCAAGGGAGCCATGGGCATCGAGGTGGATGCCGAAGGGAAGCGCCTCTACGAGACCGAGGGGAACGAGGACAAGATCTCTGTCATCGAGGTGGCAACTCACAAAGTGGTCACGACCTTCCGCTTCGGCCACAAAGACCCCCACGGCCTGGCGCTCGTGCCGGGCACCTCGCTGGCGCTGGTCACCAACCGGGGCTCGGCCAACGTCTCGGTCATCGACCTCGACACGAACGAGGAGCTCGCCACCATCCCCACGGCGGGCCGTCCGGACATCGTCGCCGTGAGCGCGGACGGAAAACGGGCCTACCTGACGAGCCGCGTGGGGAGGAGCGTGCAAGTCATTGACATCCCCGCCCGAAAGGTGGTGGCCACGATCCCCTTGGGGGGCGACCCGCACGGTGTCGCCGTCCGCCCGGCGGCCAAGCGAAACCCCTGTGGCTACTAAGTCGCAAGGACATCCAGACGGCCGCCCTCGTGCTGCGCAAAGTGGTCCAGACCGTCTTCCTGGGCGGCGGCCCCCACGGGGTGGCGGCGGTGGATTAGGGCATTGAAAAGCAGGCTCTAGGGGCGAGCGACTGGCTCGCCCCTAGAGCCTTTTTTCACCTCTTCCCCTCCAGCCTTTCTCATAGAGCACAATCGCCGCCGCCGCGACGCCGAGCCACACCTTGAAGACAGAAACCGGGAAACTCCCCCAGCCCGCCTCCGCTGGAGTTCCCACATGGTAGGCCAGGGCGTAGGCGAGGGCGGCCAGGAAGGGCCAGGCCTCGTGGAGGAGGTGCCGGGTGGGAAAGAGGCGCTTGACGCGCCCGCCCAACACCACGATCCCCAGGATCACCAGCGCGTGGGGCGCGAGCTCTTTGAGGATCGCCGCGCCCAGGCCCGAAAGAAGCTCGTCCATAGGCTCTCCCTCTGGGACCTCCCCTCGCCGGCAAGCTCCCTCCACCTAGCCACCACGCGGTTCACGTAATCGGCGGTCTCCTGGGGCAGCGCGCGGGCCGGTTCCTTCGCCCATTGCCGCCAGCGCCCGATCCCCCAGTTGTAGGCGATGAGGGCGTCCCGCCAGGCGCTGCCAGTCTGCCGCATGAGCCAGTCCATGTAGTGAGCCTGCGCCTTGATGGCATCCTCCGGGTCGCGGGGGTCCACGAGGCCGCCCGCGTGAGGCTCCTCCTGGATGCCCGGAGTGCCATCCCACCACTCGCGCCAGGTTGGGGACATGAACTGCGCGAGGCCGACCGCCCCCGCTCTGCTCACGACATCGGGCCGGAGGCCGCTCTCGGCGAGGGCTTGGGCTTTCAGGTTGAGCCAGTCGAGGCCCACGCTGGCGAGACCCGCCTCCTCGGCGTAATAACGGAAGAGACTGTCGTAGCGGTCCTCGCGACGCACGGCTTGCTCACCTCTTCAGAAAAAATCCCAGGATAACTGCGACTCCCCCATAGAGGAGGGCCAACGCTCCCCCAACCCCCATGATGCGGGAGATGGC
>JBHIBR010000199.1:0-4345 GCA_046759145.1 Nitrospinota bacterium
GAGAGGCCCGTCGCCCAGCCTTATGTTGCCCGCCACATCCCCGGTGAAGAGGAAAGGCTCCTGCATCACCACGCCGACGGCGCGCCTCAGGTCTTTCAGGTCGAGCTCGCGGATGTCGGCCCCGTCGAGGAGGATGCGGCCCTCCTGCGGGTCGTAGAGGCGAGCGAGGAGTTTTATGGCCGTCGTCTTGCCGGCGCCGGTCGCTCCCACGAGCGCCACCACCTCCCCCGGCCGCGCCTCGAAGGAGACCCGATGGAGGGCGGGCGCGGGGGCGGGGCGCTTCTCCGCGTCGCCGTCGGTAGAGTTGTAGGTGAAGCTCACCCCCTCGAAGGCCACGTGCCCTCCGGCCACCGGGCCGGAGCGGGGGGGCCCGCTCCGTTGGAGCCCCAGCAGGCGAGAGGGGCTCGAAAGAGCTGGCTCCCCGCTTGGGGGCGCGTGCCCTCCCGCTCGGGGCAGCGGGCGGGGCCGGAGGGGAGGCAGTACCTCGGGTTCGGTCCCAAGGAGCTCCAGGATGCGCTCGGAAGAGGCCAGGGCGCTCTGCACCAGGGTGTATTTCGCCGAGAGGTCTTTGAGGGGTGCGAAGAATTTCGCGATGTACTCGATGAAGGCCGCAAGCACACCCAGCGTGAGAGTCCCCCCCACAATGGCCGCCGCCCCCTGCCAGAGGACGAGCGCGATGGCCACCGACCCTCCCGCCTCAACGGCCGAGAAGAGGATCGCGTCGTAGCGGATGGAGCGGAGGCAGGCCTCTCGGTGGGAGCGGTTGATGGCATCGAAGCGCTCAAAACGCTCCCCCTCGGCCAGGTGCGCCTGCACCACGTCCATCCCCACCACGTCCTCCTGGAGGCAGCCGTTGAGCCGCGCGAGCCTCGCCCGCACGTCCCGGAAAGCCTCCCGCATGGGGCCCCGGTAGAGGAGGACCAGGGCGGAGAGGAGGGGCACTGCGGCGAAGCTCACAAGGGCGAGGCGCCAGTCCAGGTAGAGCATGAGGGCCACGATCCCGCCCAGGGTGAAGATATCCGCAAAAGCCGCGATGACGCCCGCGCTGAAGAGCTCGTGGATCGCCTCCACGTCCCCGTCAGGCGGCTCATGAGCCGCCCCACCGGGTTCCGGTCATAGAAGGACGCCGAGAGGCCCTGGAGGTGGGCGAAGGTTTCGCGGCGGATGGCGTGGGCGACCCGGCTCCCGAGGAGCTGGACGAGGTAGCTCTCCCCGAAGGTGGCGAGCATTTGCCCCACGACGCACAGGGCGAAGAGGAGCGCCACGCCGCCCAGGCCCTCGAGGCGCCCGGGGACGATGTGGTCGTCGAGGGCGACTTTGAGCAGAAGGGGCTGCGCGAGTCCGAAGGCCGCCGCCAGGGGGAGGGCGGCGAGGCCCGCAAGCGCAAGCGGCCACTCCCGCAAGAGGTGACGCCCGAGCCAGCGGAGGGAAGCCCGGTCGGCCCGCCAGGGGTCCCCAGTGCGCAGGCGCGCTGGGGCGCCCCGCCAGGGGGGGCGGGTCTCTTCCAGCCCCCCGGCCACCGAGCCGAAGTACTGCCTGAGTGCCCTCATCGCGCCGCAAGCTCCCGCAGGAGTTCCTGCTGGCGGTGGAGCTCGGCGTAGAGGCCCCCCGCGCGCAGGAGTTCTTGGTGGGTTCCCATCTCAATTAGCCGCCCCCGCGAGAGCACCGCGATGCGGTCCGCCCGGGCGGCCACGGCGGCGCGGTGTGTGATGAGGAGGCAGGTCCTCTCCCTTCGGGCGGCCCTGAGTTCCTGGAGGATGGTCTCCTCCGTTGCGAGGTCCACGCTGGCGAGGGCGTCATCCACCACCAGGACGGTGGGCTCGCGTACCAGCGTGCGGGCGAAAGCCGTCCGGGCGCGCTGCCCGCCTGAGAGGGTGATGCCCCGTTCGCCCACCACGGTGTCGAGGCCGGAGGGGAGCTGGTCGAAATCCTGCGCCAGGCAGGCCCGGCGGGCGGCCTCCTCCACCGCCTCGGCTCCAAGCTCCCCCGCGCCCAACTGGATGTTCTCCCGGATAGGCTCGCCGAAGAGGAAGGCGTCCTGGGGGACGTAGCCCACAGAGCGCCGCAGCTCGGTAAGCGACATCTCCGCCGCGTCGCGGCCATCCAGGAAGACCATCCCGCGCGGCATGGGGAGGAGGCGGAGGAGGAGCTTCGCCAGGGTGGATTTGCCCGAGCCCACGGGGCCCACGATCGCGAAGAACCCTCCCGGCTCGACCCGGAAAGAGACCCCGGCAAGGGCGAAACCTTCTGCGCCCTCCGGCCCCCCGTCCCCCTCCGGCGCCCGTGCCGGATAGCGGAAGCTCAAGCTCCGCACCTCCAGCGCCCCGCGGATGGGGGCGCGCTGGGAGCCCCGGGGTGTGCTCAGGGTGGGTGCATCCTCTTGCGGGGGTTCGTCGAGCAATTCCCCGATGCGCGCCATGGCCGAGAGGCCCCTCTGGAAGAGGCTCAGGATCCAGCTCAGCGCCATGGTGGGCCAGAGCAGCAGGGCGAGGTAGGCGTAGAAGGCGACGAAGCTGCCGAGGGTGATCTCCCCCGCCACCACCAGGCGGCCGCCCAGGTAGAGCACAAGGAGGCTCCCGGCGCCGCCCATGGCGGTCATGAGGGCGAAGAGATAGCCCCGCGTGCGAGCGTGGGCCATGTGGCGGGAGAGGTAGTCGTCGTTGAGGGAGGCGAATGCGCGCGCCTCGGATTCCTCCTGGCAGTAAGCCCGCACCACCGCCGCGCCGGTCAGGTTCTCGTGGAGGCGGGCGCTCAGGCGCGCCAGGCTCTCATGGAGCTCTTGCGACCTCTGGACGAGGCCGCTCATGAGCCCCCTGCCCAAGAGGAACCAAACCGGGTAGAGGGCCAGCGTGTAGAGGGTGAGGCGGGGGCTCAGCCACACCATGGCACCGAGGCAGAAGAGGTAGATGAGAGAGGTGTTGCACGCGTTCATGAGCCCCGGGCCCAACACCATGCGGACGGCGTTCAGGTCGTTCACGGCGCGGCTCATGATGTCGCCCGTGCGCATCCGCTGGTAGAAGAGGGGCGGGAGCTTCTGGAGGTGGCGGAAGAGGTCATTTCGAAGCTCGTATTCGATGGCGCGGCTGAGGCCGAAGAAACCCCTCCGGCTCGCCGTCCGCACCAGCGCTCGGCCCAGGGCGAAGAGGATGATGGCCCCGGCCAGGGCCGCGGTGCGGGAGGGGTCAAAGGGCGGCCGGAGGCTCTCGATGGCGTATTTCACGAGCGCCGGGATGGCCACCGCCAGGGCGTTCGAGCCCACGAGCAGCAGCCCGCTCGCCAGGTAGGCCGCCGCGTGCGCGCTGAGATATGGGAGGAGTCGCCTCAAGCTAGCCTCCGGGTTCCGGTCGCCCCTCTTTTGACGATAGGGGAAAGCGGGGGGCTTTGCCACCTGTGGGAGGGGGCCGAGTGCCCCCCTGAACGCCACTAGTTCCGCGGGTCCCCCAGCAGGAAAGCCAAGAAGCCAGCCCAGGTGAGGGCCGCCGCGAGGCCGAAGAGGGCGGCGAAGCCGAAGGCCTCCGCTACGGGCCCGAGGGAGAAGCCGCTCACGAGCATCCCCAGGTTGAAGGCGCCACCGAAGAGCGCCACCACGCTTCCCGCCTCCTCCGCCTCCGCGCGGTCCACCGCAAGGGCCATCATGGCGGGGAACAGGAGCCCGTGGGAGAAACCCATAAGGAGGGCGCCGGCGGCGAAGCCCCGCTCGGTGTGCGCCGCAGCCAGGAGGACCATGGAGGCGCCCAGGAGGGCGAGGGCGGGGAGGATCACCCTGCGCTTTCCGAAGCGGTCGGCGAGGGAGCCGAGGGTGAGTCGGGTGAGGGCGACCATAGCTCCCTGCATGGTGAAGAAAAAGCCGACCGCCGGGAGGCCCGCGCCCCGAATCGCGAGGGGCACAAAGGTGAGGACCGCTCCGAAGGCAAACCCGAAACAGAAACCCGCAAAGAGGTTCGCGCGAAAATCCCTCCGGCGGGCCAGGGCGAAGGCACTCGGTTCACCGAACGTCGGTCCACCGAACGGCCGAGGAGACCCGGCGCTCCTCGCTCCGTCGGGGCTTTGACCTCTCCAGGCGGCAGTGCACACAACCGCCCCGAGCCCCGCCCAGCCGAGGGCGGAAGCGAACAGGAGCGGATAGCCTCCCACCCCCACCAGCGCTTCGCCCAGGCGAGGAGCCAGCGCCTGCGCCAGCGGGGCGACCATGCCCAGGAGTCCAAAGGCCTGGGCGCGCCGCTCTTTGGGGGCGGCCTCGGTTGCCACCACGACGCTCCCCGTGAAGGCGAGGGCGAAGGCGGTCCCCTGGACGAGCCGCAAGAGGGCGAAGAGAGGAAAGTGGGGGCCGGGAGCCAGAAGGAAC
>JBHIBR010000200.1:0-4313 GCA_046759145.1 Nitrospinota bacterium
GGCGTCTCTCCGTGGCCCCGCAGGTCGGGGGCGATGTGACGGCAGTCGCTCAGGGCTTCCACCTGGGGCTCCCACATGGTGTGGTCTAGAGAGTAGCCGTGGACCCACAGTATGGGGACACCCTCTCCCCGGTCCAGGTAGAAGAGTTCCACCCCCCTCACGCGCGCCCGCGCCATCGAGTCCTCCTTCCCCCCGCTCACCGGGCGAGCGCCCCGCCCCTCGACTCGGCTCGGGGCGGTGAGCTTGTCGAACCGCAGCAGGCGCGCCGGTAGAACCCGAGAGCCAGCTCCACCTCCTCGCGCACCCAGGCGTCCCTTTCCCCCTCCAGGCGGGCCTCGAGCGCCCGGCGGGTTTCTCCCAAGTAGCTTTCTTCTGATGGGACACTCCCCTCCGGGCTCACAAACGGCGCCTCCGCCCCCCCCCACGACCTCGCCCAGTGCCCAGGCGGCGTGGCCGCGCACGAGGGGCTCCCTGTGTCGGAGCGCGCAGACAAGAAAGGGCACCGCCCGGGGGTCCCTGCGGTTTCCGAGCGCCACGGCCGCGTTGCGAAGGAGGCCCGAGTATTTCGCCCGCATGAGCGCCGTACCCCGGAAGCGGGCGAGGAATTCCGCCTCGGTGAGCTCCAGCAGCTCCAGGAGGTCCGGCAAGGGTTGCCCCGGCCGGGGGAGGAATCGCTCGTGGGCGGTGGGGGGCGCCTCACGGTTCCAGGGGCAGACCTCCTGGCACACATCGCAGCCGAACACCCAGTCCCCCACCAGGGGGCGCAGCTCCCGGGGGATGGGACCGCGCAGCTCGATGGTGAGGTAGGAGATGCACCGACGGGCGTCCAGAAGGTCCGGGGCGATGAAGGCGCCCGTGGGACAGGCGGGAAGGCAATGCGTGCAGCTCCCGCAGTGGTCCCCCTCGGGCCGGTCGGGCGCGAGGTCGAGGTTGAGGAGGAGCACGCCAAGGAAGAAGTAGCTCCCCAGCGAGCGGCTCAACACCAGGGTGTTCTTGCCCGCCCACCCGATTCCCGCCCGCACGGCCAGCTCCCGCTCCAGGAGGGGGGCCGTGTCCACGCAGGCGCGCCCATCCGCCGCGGGGCAGAACTCACCGATAGCGGAAAGGACTGCCCCCAGACGCTTCTGCATGTAGCGGTGGTAGTCGCCCCCCCCGGCGTAGCGGGCCACCCGGCCCCGGAGCAACCCCGGGGAAGCGCTCCCCTCGCGGGCGGGGGCGTAGTTCGCCGCCACCACCAGGGCCGAGCGCGCCTTGGGCCAGAGCGCCCGGGGGTCCTCCCGGGCGGCCAGGTTGCGCCGCATGTAAGCCATCTCCCCCTCATAGCCGCGCGCGAGCCACTCCCGGTAGCGGGATGCCGCCTCCTCGAGCCTCTCCATCCCCGCCACCCCGGCGCGGTCGAAGCCGTGGGCGATGGCGAGGGCCTTGATGCGCTCGCTGAGCGCCTCGCGCTCGGAAGGGGCGCTCACGCTCTCCTCCTCGCCTTCACCACGCAGCGGCAGCGGGGCGTGAAGGTGCGGCCGCCCCGGGCGACGTAGGCCACCAGGCCCTCCCCGCGGCTATCCCCCCGCCAGCGGGCCGCGAGGGCGCTCGCCGCGAAGTAGCCCTCCAGGGCCTCCTCCGCGGAGGCGAACTCCACCACGCTCTTCTCCACCCCGAGCCACTCGGGCTCGAACCCCGAGGCGCGCAGCGCCGACTCGAGCTGCTCCTCCCGGTAGGCGAAGCGCGAGCTTCGGCCCGTCTCGGCCCATTGCGCGGCGTGGAAGCAGGCGAACGCGATGGGAGCCCCGGGGGAGAGCGCCTCCGCGGCGCGGGCGAGAATGGCGTCCGACATGCAGAGGTGGCTCACCACCATGTCCACCGGCCCGCCAGCCAGCTCCCGGTAGGGGATGCTCTCCACGTCCCCCTCTCGGAAGCGGACGTTCGTGAGGCCTTCCACCTCCGCTCTCCTCCTGGCCTCGGCAAGGGCCTCCGGGTCGCGGTCCACCCCCACCACCTCCTTCGCCCGGGGAGCCAGGAGGAAGCTCAGCCTCCCTGCCCCGCAGCCCACGTCGATCACGCGCATGCCCTCGAGGGGCTCCTCCTGGATGAGGGAGAGGAACCTCGGGCTCACCCGCGCGTGCCCCTCGGGCCCCTCCATCCCCGGCCGGTAGGGACGCCGCTCTTCCTCTATGTGCCACCCCGTCGTCATCTTCAGCGGAAACTCCCGACCCCTCGCAAAGTATGCTAGTATGCTAGAAATGCGTCCAGGGGCTGTCAAATGACCGTCCTGCGGGGAAGAGCAGCGCGGGCGCTCAAACGCCCGAAGTCGTTTCCGTTCGCCACGAAGGAGGAAGTGCGCCGCCGCGTGTGGGACAACCTCACCGAGAATGGGATAGCCGTCTTCCCCCTTCCCCCTCACGGGCGCATCCCCAATTTCAAAGGGAGCGGGCGCGCGGCGGAGCTCCTCTTGGACCTCCCTGAGTTCCGTCGCGCCCGGTGCGTCTTCACCGGGCCGGACTACGCCCTGAAGGCGGTCCGGGACCTGGTGCTCCGCTCGGGGAAGACACTCGCGTACGCCACGCCCCACATGAAGGATTTCCTGGAGATCCCCCCAGAGGGCACCCGCTCCGCCACCACCATCGGCGCCCTCAAGCGCCACGGCCGCCCCCTGCGGACGCCCATCGACCTCCTGGTCAAAGGGAGCGTGGCCGTGGACAAAAGGGGGAACCGCATCGGGAAGGGGTCGGGCTACAGCGACCAGGAGGTGGCCCTGCTGCGCGCGCGCGGCCTCCTCGCGCCCGGGGCCAAGGTGCTCACCGTGGTCCACTCCGCCCAGGTGCAAGAGGACCTGGGCGCGCTCATGGACCCCTGGGATGTCCCCGTCGAGGCAATCTTGACCGAGGCGGGGGTCATCCGAGTGGGCTGAGGGAGGCGGCTTGGTGGACAGTCAGGAACCTGCCGCGGTGAGCCGCAGCAGGGCCTGGGGGGTGAATTCCATCAGGTTCCGCGTCGCGGCGGTCGTCGTCTTGGCCGCCCTGGCAGCCGCGCTGGCCTACTACTTCGCGGATTCTTTCCTCCGCTTCTGGGACCTCCTGGTGGATGTCACCGCCCACAAGGAGAAGCTGCGGAGGTTCGTCCAAGGGTTCGGGCCGTTTGCCCCGCTGGCCTTCATCGGCATCCAGGTCTCGCAGGTAGTTGTCTCTCCCTTTCCGGGGGAGCTCACGGGCTTCGTCGGGGGGTTACTCTTCGGCGCCTCCCTGGGGACGGTCCTCTCCACCATTGGGCTCACCCTCGGAAGCTGGCTCGCCTTCTTCCTGGGGCGGGCGCTCGGGCGGCCGTTCGTGGAGCGGCTCATCACTCGCAGCGTGGTGGAGAAGTTCTCCTTCCTCTTATCCCGCCGGGGAACCCTGGTGGTCTTCCTCTGCTACCTCATCCCGGGCTTCCCGAAGGACTATCTCTCCTACCTGGTGGGGCTCAGCCCCATGCGGACCTCAACCTTCCTCTGGATCTGCGCCCTCGGGCGCCTGCCGGGAACCCTTCTCCTCTCCCTCCAGGGGGCGAAAGTCTACCAAGGGGAGATCCGCACCGTGCTGTTCATCGCAGGGGTGGCCCTCCTCCTGGTGGCCGTCCTGACCTACTTCCAGGAGCCCATCCGCGCCTGGCTGAGCCGCCGGCGCCACACTTAGAGAGAGACCCGGCTCTTCGCGAGGCCATCTCGAAGGGAGGCTTGCCATGTTCGGCGGGATCGACCACCTCGGCATCGCCGTCTACGACGTGGACTCCCACCGGAGCTTCCTCGAGGGGGTGATGGGCCTTCGGTTCCTCGAGCGGCGGGAGTACTCGAGGGGAGGGGTCCAATTTCGGCTGGATTTCTACCGGGGCGGTGAGACCGACCTCGAGCTGGTCGAGGTGAGCGACCCGGAGAGCCCCATCCAGAAGTTCCTCCGGGAGCGGGGGGAGGGCCCCCACCACATCGCCATCCGGGTGGAGGACATCCGGGAGGCCCAGGCCCGGCTCGAGGCCCGCGGGGTGCGCTTCGCGGGGCCCATTCGCTACGGCTCCCGCCACGCCCTCATCTGCTTCACCCAGCCCGAGACCACCAACGGCTTGCTCATCGAGCTCGTGCAGCCGCTCGAGGAGGATGAGAAGCCCCCCGAGTGGGCTGAGGGGTAGGCCCACAGACATCCCGGCCGCCTTCCCCGGGAGGGGCGGGCGACTTCAAGAGTCCTGCCGCCCGAGGCACCGGGCGATGTTCTCGAAGGCCGCAGGGATGTCCCGCTCCCAAGAGGTGCCCGAGCCCCCGCCCACGTGGGGAGAAAGCACGAGGTTGGGGG
>JBHIBR010000201.1:0-4306 GCA_046759145.1 Nitrospinota bacterium
GGGAGGCCCGGCCGATGAAGTCGCCCTTTTTGAACATGACCACCCAGCCCAGGCCCGCCTCGAGGGGGGTGGTCTCGGCGGTGATGTCGTTGCCGTAGAGGGCGTACTTCATCTCGGTGCGCAAGGTGTCCCGCGCCCCCAGGCCGGCGGGCCTGAGGCCCTCGGACGCCCCTGCCTCCCGCAGCGCCCTCCAGAGGGCCGGGGCCGCCCGGCCGGGGGTGCAGACCTCGAAGCCGTCCTCCCCCGTGTAGCCCGTCCGGGAGACCAGGCAGCGCTCACCCGCCACTCCCATCTCCGCCGACCAGTAGTAGGCGAGCCGCGAGGGGTCGAAGGGCGTGAGCCGCGAGAGGATGGCTTCGGCCCGGGGGCCCTGGAGGGCCAGCAGGGCGGTCTCCTCGCTGGCGTTGGTGAGGGCCGCCCCCTCCTCGGCGTGGGCGAGGAGCCACTGGAAGTCCTTCTCGATGTTGGCGGCGTTGACGATGAGCAGGTAGCGGCTCTCGCCGAGGCGGAAGACGGTGAGGTCGTCCACGACGCCCCCCTCGGGGTAACACATCGTGGAGTACTGCACGCGGCCCGCCTCCAGCTTGCTGACGTCGTTGGTCGTGACTCGCTGGAGGAAGGCTTCCGCCCGCGGCCCCTCCACGTAGAACTCCCCCATGTGGCTCACGTCGAAGAGGCCCGCCGCCGACCGCACAACCCGGTGTTCGGCGACGACGCCATCGTACTGGACGGGCATCTCGAAGCCGGCGAAGGGGACCATTTTGGCCCCGGCCGCCCGATGCTCCGAGTAGAGGGGAGTTCGCCTGAGAGCTCCCGCCTCTTCCGCCATGGACCCGACCTGAAAAGGAAGCACCCCGCGGGAGTCCTACGCCCCCTCACATAGCGCCTCTCCCCCCCCATTGCAAGGGGAAACTCCGAACCGGGGCGGAGCGCCCCCCGGAGAAGATTCAGGCGAAGGCGCGCACACCCGTCGCGCAGTATCCGATGATCAGCTTCTGGATCTCGCTCGTCCCCTCGTAGATGGTGGCCACGCGGGCGTCCCGCATGTAACGCTCGACGGGGTATTCATTGGAATACCCGTTGCCACCGTGGATCTGAATGGCGTCGTTGGCCGCCCGGAGGGCCGCCTCCGAGGCAAAATATTTGGCGATGGAGGTCTCCCGCGTGTTCCGCACGCCCCGGTCCTTGAGCACAGCCGCCCGGAAGACCAGCAGCCGGGCCGCCTCGGCGTCCACCACCATCCGGGCGATCATGTCCTGGACCAGCTGGAAGGAGGCGATGGACTTGCCGAAGGCCCTCCGCTCGCGGGCGTAGGCCACCGAAGCCTCGATGCACCCCTGGGCGATCCCCACACAGCCCGCCGCCACGCTGAAGCGGCCGTTGTCGAGGGCGCTCATGGCGACCTTGAAACCGTCCCCCACCTGACCCAGGAGGTCCTCCTCGGGGACGAACACCCCGTCCACAAAGAGCTGGGCCGTGTTGGAGCTGCGAAGGCCCAGCTTCCCGTGGATGTCCCGGGATTTGAAGCCCGGGCTCGCAGCATCCACCAGGAATGCCGCCATCCTGCGGCGGTCCTCGGGGTCCGTCTGGGCGAGGACGAGGGCGAGCTGAGCCACGCCGCCGTTGCTGATCCAGGTCTTTCTCCCGTCGAGCACCCAGCCCCCCTCGGCGCGCCTGGCGAGGGTGGAGATGGCTTGGGCGTCGGAGCCCGCATCCGGCTCGGTGAGGGCGAAGCAGCCCAGGATCTCCCCCCGGCAAAGGGCGGGGAGGTAGCTGCGCTTTTGCTCCTCCGTCCCCCAGGCCAGGATGGAGAGGGCGACCAGGGAGGTCTGGACGGAAAGGGTGGTGCGCACCGAGGAGCAGGCCTTCCCTATCTCTTCCGTCAGGAGGGCGTAGCTGACGTAGTCCATGCCCGCACCCCCGTACTCCTCGGGCACGGGGCCCCCGAGCATCCCGAGCTCGGCCATCTTGCGGAGGATCTCGTCCGGGAAGCGCCCCTCGACGTCGTTGCGGCGGGCGACGGGGACGATGTGCTCGGCGGCGAAGCGAGCCGCCGCCTCCCGGATGAGACGCTGCTGCTCGTTGAGTTCAAACTCCATGGCGGCTTGCTCCCCGGCGGCGGCTCCCGGCTTGTCGTTATCCCACCGCCCGCGAGGTTGTCAAGGGCGGCGGGAAGGCCCGTCCCTCTTTGCGCGCAGGGCTGCCAGCGCTCTCCTCATGTCCTCCGGCAGAGGCGCCTCGAAGGAGAGCGCCTCCCCCGTCACCGGGTGCTCCAAGGAGAGCCGGAAGGCGTGGAGCGCCTGGCGACCGATGAAGACCTCATCCCCCCGGCCGCGCCCGCCCTCGGGACCCCCGGCCACCGGGCCGGAGCGAGGGTGCCCACGCCGTTGGAGCCCCGGACGCCGAGGGGGGCTCGAAAGAGATGGCCTCTCGCCCGGGGCCGCGCGGCCCCCGTACACCGGGTCGCCGAGGACGGGGTGTCCGATGCGGCGCATGTGGACCCTCACCTGATGGGTGCGGCCCGTCCCGAGGGTGAGCTCGAGTAGAGCGTAGCCCCCCAGGCGCTCGACCACGCGCCACTCCGTCACGGCCGGCCTCCCTCCCTGCCGCACCGCGGCCATCTCCCTCCGACGGGTGGGGTGGCGGCCGATGGGCGCCTCCACGCGCCCCCTCTCGGCCCGCGGTTCCCCCCGGACGATGGCCAGATATTGCCGGCGGATGCGGCGCTCTTTGAGGGCCCGGGAGAGGGAGAGGTGGCTTCTGTCGTTTTTCGCGACGATGAGGAGGCCCGAGGTGTCCTTGTCCAGGCGGTGGACAATTCCGGGCCGCTCGGCACCGCCGATGCCCGAGAGGTCCGGGCAACGGTGGAGGAGTGCGTTCACGAGGGTCCCCCGCCGCATCCCCGCGCCCGGATGGACGGGGAGGCCAGGGGGCTTGTCGAGCACGAGGAGGTGAGGGTCCTCGTAGAGGACCTCCAGGGGGATGGGCTCGGCCTCGAGAGCGGGGGGCTCGGGCGGAGGGAGCTCCACCTCCACCCGGTCGCCCGCCCGCAGCGCGCGGCCCGCCTTGGTGGCCACCTCTCCGTTCACGCGCACGCGCCCGCTTTGGATGAGCCGCTTGAGCCGGGAGCGGGTCAGGTCGGTGAGGCTCTCTGCCAGGAAGCGGTCGAGCCGTCCCGCCCTGCCGCACTCGAGGGCGACCGCGCGAGGGGCCGGCGAAGGGGAGCGGAGGCCCTTGAGGGAGTGACCCATGGGCCTAGGGAGGAGAGGACCTCGGGAAGAGGAGCTCCATTACCAAGAGCGTCACCCCCACGGTGATGCACGAATCCGCCAGGTTGAAGGCGGGCCAGTGCCAGCGGCCGTAGTAGATGTCCACGAAATCCACCACCTCGCCCCAGAGCACCCGGTCCACCAGGTTCCCGAGCCCTCCCCCGAACACCAGGGGCAGAGCCACAAGGGAGATGGGCCTGCCCGGTTTCAGGGAGCGGTAGAGGAGGAAGACGAGGAGGAGGGCGGCCACCGTGACCACGATGAAGAATAGCCTCAGCCACAACGACTTCGTCCCCGCCAGCAGGCCGAAGGCCGTCCCCGTGTTGCGCACGTGGGTGAGGGAGAGAAAGCCCGGGATGAGGGGGAGGGACTCCCCCAGGTCGAAGGTGCCCGCTACCCAGAATTTCAACCACTGGTCCAGGGCGGCCAGCCCCAGGGCGAGGCCGAAGAAGAGGCGGTAGGATTTACGGAGGGCCACTATCCCTCACCCCACCACCGCGGCGCAGCGGTCGCAGAGGGAGGGGTGGCGGGGGTCTTTGCCCACCGTCTCCCGCACATTCCAGCAGCGCTCGCACTTCTGCCCGGGGGCGGGCTCGACGAGCACCGCAAGACCCAGCAACTCCTGGCTCTCGAAGGCACCGGCGGGGGGGCGCCCGTTGGCGAGCCGCGCCGACTTCGGCGAGCTCAGCCGAGCCGCCGAGACGATGAAGAGAGGGGCCAGCTCGCCCTCGTAGGGCTCGAGGGCCGGCCGCAGGGAATCGGGCGGGTAGAGGGTGATGGCGGCGTTGAGGGAGTTCCCGAGCCCCCGCTCCTTACGGGCCACTTCCAGCGCCCTGCTCACCTCCCCCCGCACGCGCAGGAGCTTCTCCCAGCGGGCGGCGAGCTCCTCGTCCTCCCACTCCGCGGGTGGGTCGGGGAAGGGGGCGAGGTGGACGCTCTCCTCTTCCACCCAGGGCAGGTAGCCCCAGACCTCCTCCGCGGTGAAGGAGAGGACGGGGGCCATCGCGGCGCGCCTGCGCAATCCGGAGAAGGTCAAG
>JBHIBR010000202.1:0-4306 GCA_046759145.1 Nitrospinota bacterium
GGCCGAAGAGGTTCTCGAAGCCCACGTAGCCCGTCTCCACCCGGGCCGCGCAGCCGGCCGCGCACAGGACGTCGATGTCATAGGCCCCGGCCGTCTTGACGAGGGCGAGGCCGCGCCTCCCCTGCCGGGCGAGCTCCCGGGCGAAAGCGTTGGGGGCCCGGCTCAGGGTGTTTCCGCCGAGGGCGAGGGTGTGGCCGTCCTGGATGAGGCGGGCGGCTCCAGAGAGAGTGACGAGTTTCTCGGCCACGGCTCGAAAATCCTCCATCCCGAGATGTCTTTCTTCTAGCAAGCCCCGGCCCGGCCCGCAAGGGCCGGCTGCGCCGTGGCGTCGCCGAAAAACCGCGCCACGGTAGGGAAGGACCTCGGGGAGTGTCAACGGAAGGGCGCTTTTCTTGACAGCCCAGGGGGTGGCTGTTAGCGTCTGGTCGGGCTTTTCAGCACCTCACCCGCGCGAGGATAGAGCAGTGGCCGAGCTCTCCCGAGGTCCCCTGACGGGCGTTCGCGTGTTGGACCTCTCCCGGATCCTGGCGGGCCCCTTCTGTACCTCCATACTCTCGGACATGGGAGCGGAAGTTATCAAGGTGGAGGAGCCGGGCAAGGGGGACGAGACGCGCACCTGGGGGCCCCCCTTCCGGGAGGGGGAGAGCGCCTACTTCATGGGGGTGAACCGGGGCAAGAAGAGCATCACCCTCAACCTCAAGGCCCCGAAGGGCCGAGAGATCTTGCTGCGGCTGGCCGAGCTCTCGGACGCGGTGGTGGAGAACTTTCGGCCCGGCGTGACCGCACGACTCGGCATCGACTACCCGGCCCTCCGCGCGGTGAACCCCCGCCTCATCTACGGCTCCGTGTCTGCCTACGGCCAGACCGGACCCGACCGCGACCGGCCTGGCTTCGATCTCATCATCCAGGCCATGAGCGGCATCATGAGCTTCACGGGCGAACCCGAGGGCCCCCCCTGCAAGGTGGGCACGGCCGTGTGCGACCTGATGGGGGGGTTGTGGGCGGCCTACGGGGTGGCGCTGGGCCTCTTCGCCCGGGAGAGGACGGGCGAGGGGCAATACATTGACTTCTCCCTCCTGGATGGCACCATCGCCCACCTCACCGCCTGGGCGGGGAGTTACTTCATGGATGGGCGCATCGCGCGCCGGATGGGCTCCGCCCACCCCCAGGTCTACCCCTACCAGGCCTTCCGCGCCCGGGACGGGGAGTTTGTGGTGGGGGTCACCAACGAGAAGTTCTGGAGCCTCTTCTGCCGCGTCATCGGCGCGCCCGAACTCGAAAAGGACCCGCGCTTTGCCGACAACGTGCGGCGGGTGGAAAACCGCGAGGAACTCCTCCCCCTTCTCGAGGCCCGCATCCGGGAGCGCACGGTGGCGGAGTGGCTCGAGGCCCTGGAGCGCGAGGGCGTCCCTGCGGGCCCCGTCCTTGACGTGGGGCAGGCCCTCTCCCACCCCCAGGTGCGGGCTCGCGAGATGGTGGTGGAGACAGAGCACTCGAAGTTGGGCCCTTGGCCTGTGGTGGGGGTGCCGCTGAAATTCTCCGCCACGCCGGGAGGCGTGCAGTCGGCTCCCCCGGTCCTGGGCGAGCACACCGAAGAGGTGCTGCGGGAGCTCCTGGGGATGGAGGCCGCCGAGGTGAGCCGCCTGCGCGAGGAGGGGGTGCTCTAGGGGAGCGTCCGGCATGGGAGAAGGCCTCCGTACCCTCGAGGTGATGCCGGCGGCTCGCTGGCACGCCGAGCACAACGTGAAGCCCGGCGACCAGGTGGTGGTGCTCACCGACGCCAAGGTGGAGCAGGCCATCCCGCGCGCCTTCGCCCTCGCGGCGGCCGCCCGGGGGGCAGAGGTGATGGTGGCCTACGTGCGCCCGCCGGCAGCTCCGGGCGACCATCCCCCCCAGGCCATCGTCGAGTTCTTCCGGGCGGCGGACGCGGCCATCACCTGCTGCAGCGAGACCATGAGCTGGTCCGAGGCCATGATGGCCATCATCGCCGCGGGGGGCCGGCACCTGAGCGTACCGGGAGCAAACGTCGAAACCTTCACCCGCGGCATCGTGGAGGTCTACTTCGACGAGGACGAGTTCCGGCGCATGCGGGAGCTCACGCGGAAATTCGCCCGGGCGCTCGACGAAGCGGACGAGGTGCGGCTCACCACCGGCCGGGGCACCGACCTGCGCGGCAGCATCCGGGGGCGCGTGGCGCTTCCGAGCTACGGGGTCGCCGAGGAGACCTACAACCACACCTCCTTCCCCACGGGGGAGGCCATGCTCGCCCCGGTCGAGGGGACGGCCCACGGGCGGGCGGTCATCGACCTCTCCATGGGCGGGGTGGGGCCCCTGGACGAGCCCATCGAGCTCACCATCCGCGAGGGCCGGGTGGTGGGCGTGGAAGGCGGAGAGGCGGCGAAGCGCCTCAAAGGCCTCCTCGCCCGTTCGGGCCCGGGGGCGGACAACCTGGCGGAGTTCGGCTTCGGGACCAACCCCCGGGGGAGCTTCACCGGGAACAAGAACGCGGACAAGAAGATCCTCGGAAGCGCCCACATCGCGCTCGGGACCAACTGGAACTTCGGCGGCCGGAGCGTCCCCGGCCTGGGGGGCGAGGTGCGGGCGGCCATCCACCTGGACTCGGTCATGGACCGGGCGACAGTGTACCTGGACGGGAAGATGGTGGTGGAGGAGGGAAAGGTGCTGCTCTGAAGGCCCCGCGGACGCGGATTTGTGCTAAACGCGTGTCACCGCTGGGGCCACATGGGAAAGGTCGGACCAGAGGGGGAAATATGAGCCGGGAAAAGCTGCCGGGTTCAGATGAGCGTTACGGCTGGGTGATGGTGGCGGTGGCCTCGGCTGTCATAGGGATAGGAGCCGGATCATTGACCTCGATCTCGGTCTTTCTGATACCCCTTATCGCCGACTTCGGCTGGCAGCGGGGGGAAACGGCGTTCGCCTACACGGCCGCCACGATCGCTTTGGGCGTTGGCGGCATCGTGATGGGCTATCTGGCCGACCGCTTCTCCACCCGTCCCGTGGTGTTAGCCGGGGCCATAGGCCTTGGGATTTCATTGCTGCTGCTCGCCCAGCAGAACTCCCTCTGGCAGCTGTACCTCTTCTACTGCCTGTTGGGAGGGCTGGGCCTTGCTGCCTTTCAAGCCCCACTGCTCGCCAATGTGGGAAACTGGTTCAGCCGCAACAAGGGCCTGGCCCTCGGGGTCACCACCGCCGGACAAGCGCTCGGACGGGGCCTGGTCCCCTACATTGCCGCCTTTCTGATTTCCACATCCGGGTGGCGTGAGGCATACACAACCTTGGGCATCATCTCCTTGGTGGTGCTGGTTCCCCTGGCCTTGCTGGTGCGCTCCCCGCCCGGCCTTGCGGAAGCCAAGCCCGCTTCCGGGAAGGAGGGTCTGTCCGACCACCGGGATGCCTACCCCATCCCGCCGAAAATCAGCGTGGCCTGGCTCAGCGCCGCCGTGATCTTTTGCTGCACGTGCATGGCCACCGTTCAAGTTCATGTAGTGGCAATGGCCCAAGACAAGGGAATTGGCGCACAAAGCGCCGCGGGCATTCTCTCTCTGATTTTTATTGCAGGTTTTGTTGGACGAGTTTTCTTCGGGACAATTGCGGATCACGTCGGGGGCCCTCGCGCGTATTGGTTGGCCTCCGCGAGCCAGACCGCCATAGTCTTCTGGTTCACCCAGGTGCATTCCCTGACCGGTTTCACCATCCTCGCCCTTCTCTTTGGCTTGGGCTTCAGCGGAGTTATGACCTGTTTCACGATCTGTGTGCGGGAACTGGTCCCTGCCCACAGGAGGGGAGTATCGATAGGGATCGTCTTCCTTTTCGCGTGGATGGGCATGGGCTTGGGCGGATATCAAGGCGGATTCTTCTTCGACCTGACCGGCGACTACACGTTTCCCTTTGCCATTGCAGTACTGGCTGGGGTGATTAATCTGATGATCGTGGGTTCCCTGCGGTACTACATCACCAGAAAGGAAGCGGCGTCGGCGGCAGAACTGAAAACGGCTAAAAGCTAATGCGGCGACCCCGCCCGAGGGCTTGGCGTCGGTAAAGGGATTTGACAGCGCTCAGCGAATCATCCGTTGAGGGCCCCCCCCTCCCCCAGCCTCCGCACCATCTCCCCCAGTAGCCAGGCCCGCTCGGGGCCGGACGAAACCTCGAGGTATTCGTCCTCCCGGTGGAGGTTTCCGCCGACGGGGCCGAGGCCATCCAGGGTGGGAACGCCCAGGGCGGCGGTGTAGTTGCCGTCGGAGGTCCCGCCCGTGGCGGTTTCAGCGACCTCGAACCCTCCCGCCCG